>JACFNR010000008.1:40935-47209 GCA_019454765.1 Trueperaceae bacterium
CCGCGCCACTCGTGACCTGGACCTGAACGTACCGCCACCCCCGTACCTCGACCTGTTAGATGAGCTGCAGGCGGCGGCCGAGCGCGACCTGGGAGACCACTTCAAGTTCAAGGTCAGCGCACCAACCTCGACAGGCATGCTCGCCGGGCCGCCCCAGGGCGGACAACGGTTCAGCGTCGAAGCCCTGCTCGCGGGCCGACGGTTCATGACCTTCCCGCTCGACGTTGGCCAGGGAGACATCACGATCAGGGAGCCCGACCGCATCCAGGGACTAATCGACCTCACCTTCGCCGGCATCGTCACCCCCCCGCTTCCCCGTCTACCCGGTGGAAGACCACTTCGCGGAGAAGCTGCACGCGTACACGGCTCCGCATGCAATCCGCACCCGTGTGAAGGACCTCGTGGACATGATCCTGCTGATCGACAATGGGCTCGAACCCAGCCATCTTCTCCGCGAAAGCATCTCGGCGACCTTCGAACGGTACGCACGACACCCCCTGCCACCAGCGCTGCCACCGCCACCCGCCGAGTGGCAAGAGACATTCCCTCCGCTCGCTCGCGAGGTCGGGCTATCCATTACTAACTCGATCGAAGCCCACGCCTTCGTCGCGGAGTTCCTGACCGGCCTCCTTTAGCGCCCACTCCGATTACGGTGAGGCCTCAGACTCTCCTGCGCCACCACGTCCACTCATCCGTCTATGACCTTGACCCCTTCAAGCTCGAGTGCCCGAACGTGAACTGCTCCAGTTCCTGTGCGACGATTACGGCAAGATGCGCAACTCTGGCATGCTGAGAGACAGTGCGCCTCGCTTCGACGAGATCCTTGCAGTGGTAGCGGTACTCCAGGAGGAAACGAACGCCATCTGCAAGGGCGTCCCGGCAGCCCGAGGGCCTGTCGAGCGTGGCAATGAGGAAACGCTCCAGGCGCTGGACTCACACGGGGGACGCGCCGCCAAGCACGAGCTCGCGCGGTCGTCTGCAACCTGCCCTTGCTAGACCCGATAACCCAAGATCCCCTTCGGGGCGCCGCTCAACCCCGCCACGATCAACAGGATGCCGACGGCGACCCCAAGGCAGGCCGCGACCTCCAGGAAGTTCACGTCCGACAGGAACGGACCGATCGACGCCGTGATGCCCGCATCCACCTTCGTGACCGCGGGCGGGATGACGATAGCCTTGACCACCAGGGCCACGAGCGAGGCGACCAATAACCCCAAGCCCGCATACGCGTAACGCCTCATGACGACCTCCTGCCCGGCCGGAGCGCCACGCCGAGGCACCGCTACGGGGCCGGGTTGGCGCGCGACCACGGCGACCAGGTTAGCGCTGCACGCGGCGCCCGCGGGGACGCGCGTCACAGCGCCCAGGTTCGTCTCCCGTCGGCGAGCGGCCGCCAGTAGCAGGAACACGACCTCCTCGACGTAGCCGCGATTCCACCGGGCCGTCGTGCTCGACGGGTCCCGCCACGGGGGGCTCCTGCTCGTCCCCCGGCCGTCGGCGGCTGCGCCGACGTCGAGATGCTCGTGGCCAAGCGCCACGGCGGCAGCATCGTTCTCGAGTCGCGGCCGGGCGCCACGACCTTCAGGGTCACGCTGCCGCGCCGGCCCCGTTGGGCGGACGCGGTAGCCTGAACGCGTGACGCACCGCCACGACCTGCGGATCGGCGCGGCTCCCGACGACGAGGCCCTCGCCGCCTTCGCCGCCGCCGCCCGCGCCGCCGGGCGCCGCGTGGTGGTGGGCGCCCTCGTCACCGACGGCGCGGGGCGCATCTACGTACAGCGCCGCGGCGCCGAGCGGGCCGTGTTCCCCGGCTGCTGGGACCTGGTGGGCGGTCACCTCGAGGACGGCGAGACGGTGACCGCCGGCCTGGCGCGCGAGGTGCGCGAGGAGACGGGTTGGCGCCTGCGCACCGTCGGACCGGTGGTGGAGGCGCTCGACTGGGAGGCCGGCGGCGTCTCGCGCAGCGAGGTCGACTTCCTGGTCACCGTGGACGGCGACCTGGCTCGGCCTCGCCTCGAGGCCGGCAAGCACGACGCGTGGCGCTGGCTGCGCCCGAGCGACCTGGGGCTCCTGCTCGAGGGGCGCTCGGCCGACGACCGGTGGGTGCACGACGTGGTGGCGCGCGGCTTCGGGCTCCTGACCGCCTGGTGCGCCGAGTCCCCGACGGCAGCGCCGCCGCGCTCCTGACGCGCCGCCCCTACTGCTCGCCCACCGCCGCCAGCGCGGCGGGCACGTCGCCGGCCTCACGAAGGGCGCCGGGCACGTCGCCGGCCTCGCGCAGGGCGCCGGCGGCCCGGCCGGTCAGGCCGGGGTAGAGCACCCGGTAGATGGCGAGGTTCTCATACACGACCTGCAGGTACTCGCGGGTCTCGCTGCGGTCCATCAGGCGGTAGAAGTCGTCGCGGTCCCCCTTGACGACCTCGCCCTCCAGGGTCCGCCTGACGTAGCCCTGGCCGCCGTTGTAGCCGGCGATCGCGAGCTCGACGTCGCCCCCGAAGTAGTCGAGGAGCCAGCGCAGGTACGTGGCCCCGTAACGGATGTTGCTCGCCACGTCGAACGGGTCCGCGGGCTCCTCCTTGCGCAGCTCGGCGATCCAGTCCCACGTTGACGGCACCACCTGCATGAGTCCCTGAGCGTTGGCGCGCGACACGGCCACGGGGCTGAACGCCGACTCCTGCCGCATGACCGCCCACACCAGCGCGGGCTCCAGGTCGTTCTCCACCGCCGCCTCGCCCACGATGTCGGGCCACGCCGGCGGGTAGGCGAGGCGCCAGGCGCGCAGGTCGTCGACGCCGTCGGCCAGCAGCGCCCTGGCGGCGCGCACGCTCTGGCGGTACTCGTCGAGGCTCTGCAGGTCCTCGCCCAGCTGGAGGACGGCGCCTACGTCGCCGGCCGCCTCCGCGTCCCTGAGCGCGAAGAGGAGCTCGCCAACGGCCGAGGTGGGGTCGCCGGCCGTGACCAGCGCGGTGGCGACGGCGGACGCGCGCGCGGCGGCCGGCGAGGCGCCCGCGCCGAGTGCCGCCAGCGTGAAGGCGCCCACCGGGGCCGTGCCGGGGTCGGGCGCGGCCGGCAGCCCGCCGAGCCTGAGCGCGAAGAAGCTTCCCAGCGGCAGCGCGTCGAGGGCGGCGCGTTGCGCGGCCGCGTCGCCAAGGCGTTGCGCCAGCACGTAGGCGCGGTAGGCGGCGTCGTCCGCGTAGGCACTGCCGCCCGCCGCCAGTTCCAGGTAGACGGGGATGGCGTCGGCGTAGCGGCCGGCGTCCTCAAGGAGCTCGGTGGCCAGCCACACCAGGTCGGCGCGGCCCGTCAGGCGCAGGTAACGCACCGCCTCGCCCAGGTCTCCTGCGCGGTTGGCCAACAGGCCGAGGCCGTAGTAGCCGGCGGGCCCCAGCGCCGCGAACGCGCTCTGCGCCTGAGCGTTCTCCCGCAGGTAGTAATGGCACCAGGCGGCGCCGAGGGCGGCCGTGTCGTTGCCCGGGTCGGCGGCGAGCCAGGCGCGGTAGGCGCCGAGGGCCTCGCCGTAGCGGCCCAGCGCCCGCAGCGCGGGCGCCTCGATCGAGGGGGCGGCGAGGCCCCCGAGCGCCTCGAGGGCCGCCTCGTAGCGGCCGGCGTCCAGCAGGCCCGCGGCGCGGCGGTACGGGTCGGTCTCGAGCCGGACGAAGCCCGCCACGGCGGCCGGGTCGGGCATGGCGCTGCGGTAGGCGGAGGTCGCCTTGGCGGTGTCTCCCACCGCCTCGGCGAGCTCGGCGCGCAGCAACTGCAGCCGCACCGTCTCGGCGCGCATGAGCGCGTCGGGGATGCGCAGCTCGAGGGCGCGCTCCAGCGCCGCGAGGCGGAGCCGTGGCGGGAGCTGCGGCCAGGCGGCGAGCTCGCTGGCGGCGGCGTACGCCGCGTAGGAGTCGTCGGCGAACGCCAACCGCTCGAGCGTGGCGGCGTCGCCGGTGGCGCGCGCGGCGCTGAGTTCCGCGTACGGGGCGGGCACCGGGTGGAGCGTCGGGGAGGCGGCAGCGGCGGGTCGCTGCACCGTGCCCGCCAGGAGCGTTAGAAGGGCGAGCAGGACGAGCCGGAACCGCATACCCAAGTGTAAGCACGGCTGGTGGCGGCTGGGTGAGCGGCGGGTGGCACGGGGTCGGCCAGGTGACGCCGCCACCCCGCCCGGTGCGGTAGACTCCTGCCACAGTCGAGCGGCCTTTCGGCTTGTCCTGCAAGGGACAAGCCGCTTGCTAGCGGCTCCACGGGCACGCGCAGCAAACAGAGAAGGAGTACGGAAAATGGCGCTGAGAGTTCGCATCACGCCTGAGGGGTACGAGCGCCTCAAGGCCACCCTGGAACAGGAGTACGCCCGCCTGGCGGAGGCCACCACCATCCTCCAGGAGCTAACGGGGTCGTCGGACGACTACGACGACAGCGGCCTGGAAGAGGCCAAGGCGGAGAAGGCGCGCATCGAGCGGCGCATCGACGAGCTCGAGCTGCAGCTCAACCGCGCGGACGTCATCGAGGGCACCGGCCGGGGCATCGTCGACCTCGGCAGCGTCGTCACGCTCTACGACGTCAAGGCCAAGGACGAGTTCAAGGTCCAGGTCGTGTCGCCCATCGAGGCGGGCGTGCTGGAAGGGGACATCCCCAAGGTCTCCGACGCCTCTCCCCTCGGCAAGGCGCTCATGGGGCGCAACAAGGGGGAGAAGTTCAAGGTGACCACGCAGGGCGGCGTCACGGAGTACGAGCTCCGCGACATCGGCTGACGACGGCCGCCCGGCCCTCCCGACCCGATGACCCTGAAGTCCCTCAACGAACAGCGCGAGCAGCGCCTCCGCAACCTGGAGGCGCTCTCCGAACTCGGCTTCGAGGCGTACCCATACGCCTACCGACCGAGCCACACGTCCACCGAACTGCACCGCCTCCACCCCGCGCCGGAACCGGGCGCGCGCATGGGCGACGAGCGCGTGGTGGTGGCGGGCCGCGTGATGCTGCTGCGCATGCTCGGCAAGCTCACCTTCGCCACGCTGCAAGACGGCGCCGGGCGCATCCAGGTGTCGTTCCAGCGCGACAAGCTGAGTGGCTACGCTGCCCTGAAGAAGGTCGACCTCGGCGACTGGCTGGAGGCGGAGGGCACGCTCTACGCCACGCGCACAGGCGAGCTGACCGTGGACGCCGACGCCTTCAGGCCCCTGGTCAAGAGCCTCCGGCCGCTGCCGGACAAGCACCACGGCCTGAGCGAGAAGGAGGCGCGTTACCGACAGCGCCACCTCGACCTCCTCGTCAACCCCGAGGTCAAGCGCGCCTTCGAGCTGCGCGGTAAGGCCACGAGCTACATCCGGCGCCACCTGGACGGCCTCGGCTTCCTCGAGGTCGAGACCCCCGTCCTGCAGGCGGTGCCGGGCGGCGCGGAGGCGCGCCCGTTCGTCACCCACCACAACGCGCTCGACTTCGACTTCCACCTGCGCATCTCGCTCGAGCTCTACCTCAAGCGCCTGATCGTGGGCGGCTTCGACGCCGTCTACGAGATCGGCCGCAACTTCCGGAACGAGGGCATCAGCTACAAGCACAACCCCGAGTACACGATGCTCGAGCTGTACTGGGCCGGCAAGGACTACCTCGACATCCTCGAGCTGGTCGAGACCATGTACTCGGGGCTGGTGCGCGAGCTGCTCGGCACCACGAAGCTCACGTACCAGGGCGCCGAACTGGACTTCACGCCGCCGTGGCCGCGCGTGGACTACACGGGCGAGCTGGCGGCGCGCGCCGGGATGGACTTCGACCCGCTCGACGAGGCGCGGCTGCGCGCCTGGACGGCCGAGAAGCACCCCGGCGCCGCGGCTGGCGAGCTGCCGTTGGCCGAGAGACCCCTCAACCAGGTGTTCGACAAGCTATACGACATCTACGTCGAACCCAACCTGGTCGGCCCCGTGTTCGTCATGGACCACCCGCTGGCCATAAGCCCGCTCGCCAAGAAGCACCGCAGCCGGCCGGGCCTGGTGGAACGCTTCGAGCCGGTGGCGGTCGGCATGGAGCTGGGCAACGCCTTCAGCGAGCTCAACGACCCGCTCGACCAACGCGCGCGCTTCGAGCAGCAGCAGGCGCTGCGCGACGCCGGCGACGACGAGGCCCAGATGCTCGACGAGGAGTTCCTGGCGGCGCTCGAGCACGGCATGCCACCGACCGGCGGCCTGGGGTTGGGCATCGACCGCCTCGCCATGCTGCTAGCGGACGTGCCGAGCATCAGGGACGTGATCCTCTTCCCGTTGTTGCGGCCCCAGTAGGCCGGCCGCCTTCCGCG
>JACFNR010000008.1:47309-49532 GCA_019454765.1 Trueperaceae bacterium
GCGGCGGCCGAGGAGCGGCGGGCCGGGCGAAGGCCTAGCCCTTCTCTGGCTGCGCGCGCGGGGCCGCGGCCAGGCCGGCCGGGGCGAGACGCTCCTCCAGCGCCGAGTAGACCTGCCCGGTGAACCGGAAGGCGCGCATGAAGAACTGCATGAGCGGCCCGGCGGTCAAGGCGAAGAGCGCCGTGCCCAGGCCGACGGTGCCGCCCATCAGCCAACCGAGCGCCAACACCGACAGCTCCGTGACCGTGCGCACCAGCCTCACGGTGCCGCCAGTCACCTTGGCGACGCCGAGCACGAAGCCGTCGCGGGGCCCCGCGCCCAGCCCGGCCATGAGGTAGAGGCCGGTGGCAACGCCGCAGAGCACCGTGCCGAGCGCGAAGACGCCCACTCCGGCCAGGTAGCTCATGGCGTGCGGGAAGCCGGGCATGGCGAGGAACGCGTCGCACCACACCCCGATCAGGACCATGTTCAAGACCGTGGCGATCCCCACCTTCACCTTGGGGCCGATGACGGAGTAGACGAGCACGGCGAGCCCGGCCAGGATCATCGCCTGCCCGATGGTCAGGGGCGTGAGCCGCGAGATGCCCTGGTGGAAGACGTCCCAGGGCCCCAACCCGATGCCCGCGTTGACCATCAAGGCGACGGACAGGCCGTAGATCACCAGCCCGACGTTGAGCTGCACCAAGCGGAGGAGGAACACGCGCCAGGAGTGGGGGCGCTTCGGCCGGATCACTAGCGGAGCCTAACCCCGCGAGCCCAGCGGGTTAGCATCCCGGACATGTCTCCGACTGGTCCCTGGCCCGACTGGGTGAAAGACGCCGTCTTCTACCAGGTCTTCCCCGACCGTTTCGCCCGCAGCGACCGGGTGCACAAGCCGAACGGCCTGGAAGCGTGGGACGCGCCGCCCACCCTGCACGGCTACAAGGGGGGCGACCTCCTCGGCGTCGTCGAGAGGCTCGACCACCTGCAGGCGCTGGGCGTCACGGCGCTCTACCTCTGCCCCGTCTTCGCCTCCGGCGCCAACCACCGCTACCACACGCACGACTACCACGTCGTCGACCCCATGCTGGGCGGCGACGCCGCCCTGGTCGAACTGTTGGAGGCGTGCCACGCGCGCGGCATGAAGGTCGTGCTCGACGGCGTCTTCAACCACGCCAGCCGCGGCCTGCTGCAGTTCCACGACCTGCTCGAGAACGGCCCGGCCAGCCCGTATCGCGACTGGTTCCACGTGCACCGCTTCCCGCTCAACGCCTACGGCGGCGGCTCCCTCGGCTACGAGGCGTGGTGGGGCCTCGCCGCCCTGCCGAAGTTCAACACGAGCAACCCCGACGTGCGCGAGTTCATCTACCAGGTGGCCGAGCGGTGGCTCGGGGTCGGCACCGACGGTTGGCGCCTCGACGTCCCGAACGAGATCGACGACGACGAGTTCTGGCGCGAGTTCCGCCGCCGCTGCCGCGCCGTGAACCCTGGCGCCTACCTGGTGGGGGAGATCTGGGACGACGCTGGGCGCTGGTTGCAGGGCGACATCTTCGACGGCGTCATGAACTACCAGCTCAACCGCGCCATCCTCGGGCTGGTGGGGCGGCAGCTCGCGCACGACGAGCTCTCGCGCAGCGGCCTCAACGGCATCGAGCGGCTCGACGCGGCGGGGTTCGCGGGCGTGGGCGCGAAGCTACTGCAGGCGTACCCGGACGAAGCCGTGCACTGCCAGCTCAACCTCCTCGGCTCGCACGACACGCCGCGCCTGGCCACCACCCTGATGGGAGACGGGGCGGCGGTCAGGCTGGCGTACCTGCTCCTCTTCACCTGGCCGGGCGCGCCCTGCGTCTACTACGGCGACGAGATCGGCCTGACGGGCGGTCACGACCCCGCCTGCCGCGGCGCCATGCCGTGGGATCACGAGGACGCGTGGGACCGCGACCTCATGGGGTACCTGAGCGCCCTGGCGGCGGCGCGCGCCCGCCTGGCGGCGTTGAGGCGGGGTCGGACCCGGCTCCTCGCGCCGGCCGACGGCGTCGTGGTGGTGGAGCGGTGCCTGCCGCACGAGCCGCCGACGCTGGCCGTAGTCAACCTCACGGACGCGGCGGCGGCGGTGCCAACGGACGCCGTGCCGGCCGGGGATTACCGCGACGAGGTGAGCGGCGCCACGCTGCGCCAAGCCGAGGGCGCGCCCCTCGTGCCGGCTCGCGGGGGGCTCCTCTTGACGCGCGCCTGAACCGGCGC
>JACFNR010000008.1:49632-62370 GCA_019454765.1 Trueperaceae bacterium
CTCGTGCCGGCTCGCGGGGGGCTCCTCTTGACGCGCGCCTGAACCGGCGCGCCCGAACCGGCGCGCCCGATGGGGCGCGCCCGATGGGGCGCACCCGTAGCGGCGCGCCTGCAGCCGAAGCCTCATCTGCACCCGGGCGCGCGGTGAGCCGGGACTAGACTCGGGGCCAAGTGGAGTGGCGCGGCCTCGGCCGCCCGCTCGGGTGCGCTGGAGCGCACGTGAGGTCCGGTAAGCGAACGCCGACCGACGCGAGGTCGGGTCGGCGCGGCGAGCGAAGCGGCCATTTCACCGAGAGGGAGGCCGCGGTGGACTTGCAGAGCAGGATCCTGGTCAGTTATTCGGTCCTGGCGGCGGCGGTGTTGGCCGTCTTCCTGGTGGTGGCGCTCGCGTCGCGCGGGCCCGTCGAGGCCCAAGCGGCGGTGCAGGCGCGCGGTTACGCCATCCGGCGCTGGTGGTTCCTGCTGCTGGTGGCCGTGTTCGCCGTGGGCTTCGCGGTGACCATCCCCTTCTTCCCGTACGGCAAGGCGCAGGCCGCCGGCGAGCCCGCCCACGTCCCCGTGACGGCACGCCAGTTCTCGTTCGACGACCTGCCCGGCGTCATCCCCCTTGGCGCTCACGTCGTCTTCGACGTGACCGCCGCCGACGTGAACCACGGCTTCGCCGTCTACGACCCGCACGAGGCGCTCATCGGCCAGGTGCAGGCCATGCCGGGCTACGTGAACCACCTGGAGCTCACCTTTGACGAGCCGGGCCAGTACACGGTCCGTTGCCTCGAGTACTGCGGCCTCGGTCACCCGGTCATGCAGGCGAAGTTCGAGGTCCGGTGATGGCCACGATGTCGATCGACGCGCCGGGCGACCGCAGCGGGCCCCGCATGATGCGGCTCTACCTCACGAGCGGGCTGGGGCTGGCCGGGGTGCTCATGCTGGCCGGGCTGAGCATGCGCATGGTGCAGGCCGGGTGGCTCCACCTCGGCACCCTCGACTTCTACTCGCTCCTCACGCTGCACGGCGCGGGCATGATCACCGCCCTCCTCCTGTGCGGGATGGGCGGGATCTGGTACCTGGTGCGGCGCGAGACGCCCATGAACGCGGCGCTCGGCTACTGGACCTACGGGTTGATCCTGGCCGGCGTGGTGCTCGTGCTGATCGCCACGATGGTCGGCAAGTTCGCCACGGCCTGGACCTTCCTCTACCCGCTCCCGTTCGTGAACCCGGTGTGGCCGTGGTGGTCGACGGGCGCCTTCCTCATCGGCATCATGCTGATCACGGCCGGCTGGACCGTGTGGTCGCTGCAGATCCTGGAGGCGCTCCTGCGCACCTACGGTGGGCTGAGGGGCGCCCTGGCGTGGGACGTCGTGTTCCACCCGGCGGCCTTCAAGGCGTCCGGGAGGAAGGCGCCCCCCGCTCAGATGCTCCCCGCACTCGTCATCTCGTTCGACGGGCTGTTCATGTCGAGCGCCGGCATGCTGCTCGGCGCCGCCCTGCTCGTCCACTGGGTGGACCCGACCGTCCCACTCGACCCGCTCTGGGCGAAGAACCTGACCTACTTCTTCGGGCACGACATCGCCAACTTCATCATCTACCTGCTGCTCGCCTTCGTGTACGTCGGCCTGCCGCGTTACACGAACCGTGAGTGGAAGACCTCGGCGGTCTTCGCCATCGGCTGGTGGGGCACGCTCCTCTTCCTCCTCATCGCCTACTTCCACCACCTCTACATGGACTTCGCGCAGCCCGTTGGCGTGCAGTACGTGGGCGAGTTCGCCTCCTACTTCTCGGCCATCCCCGTGGCCGTCGTCACCGTCTACGGCGGCCTGTTGCTCGTGTGGCGCTCCGGCATCAGGTGGAGCCTCGGCTCGATCTTCATGTACGCCGGCATGGCCGGCTGGATCGTGGGCGGCGTCGGCGGCCTGCTCGACTCGAGCGTCCCCTTCAACGTCCGGTTCCATAACACCCTCTGGGTGCCCGCGCACTTCCACAACTACCTGCTGGGCGCCTCGCTCTTCTTCGCGCTCGGCTGGGTGTTCCACCGCGTCGAGGAGCGCGGCGGTCGCAGCTCGATAGCCACCCGGTGGTTGGTGGGCGCCACCGTCTTCGGGGGCGCCGCGCTCTTCATCGCCTCGTTCTACGTGGCCGGTGCGGCGGGGGTGCCGCGCCGCTACTCCATCGAACCGGACCCCGGCCCGCTCCTCGCGCGGACCGGCTCCATCGGCGCCATCGTCCTGTTGTGCGGGTTGATCGTCGCGCTCGTCGAGGGCCTGCGCCTGTGGCGCGCCGGACAGCGCGCTGGACAGCGCGCTGGGCAGCGCGCCGGTGAGCCGGCCGAGAGGGGGAGCCTCCGATGACGAGGACCACTAGGAGCGCCGCCACCACCTACGTCCTCGTGGGACTGGGGGTCGTGGCGATCGTCGTGGCGGCCCTGCACCTCGGCCTCCCCGATCCCGACGTGAGCATCAGGAACCACCACATCCAACACGCGTTCTTCGTGCTCGGGGGAGCGTTGCTCGGCGTCGCCCTCGCGCGTGGCCGCGCGCGCCCGGCCGCGGGGACGGGGCACGGCGCCAACGCCTGGCTGCTGCCGGCCATCGCGGCGCCGCTCGCCATCATGTTCGCGATGTGGCCGTCCACCTACGAGTACATCGAGGAGCGGCCGCTCCTACACATGGCCGAGCACGGGGTGTTCATCGTCCTCGCCGCCATCACGACGTTCGCGGGTTGGCGCTTCTCGCGCGGCACGGGCTGGCTCCTGGGCGGCATGGCCACCGCCATGGCCTGGGCCGCCGCCTTCGGCTTCGGCGTGACCCCGCCGCCCGTCACGCTGCCCGCGTCGACGCTGGCGGTCGCGACCCCCACCGCCACGTCCCCTGGCGGTGCCTCTCCCGCCGGCGCGCAGCCGGTGGACGGGGCGACCGTCTACCAGAACTGCGTGCCGTGCCACCAGGCGCAGGGGACGGGCCTGCCAGGCGCGTTCCCGCCGCTGGCGGGCCACCTGCCGCAGCTCCTCGCGGCGCCCGGTGGGCGCGAGTACGTCGAGCACGTGCTGCTCTACGGCCTGCAGGGCTCGATAACCGTGGCTGGGCGGACCTACGACGGCGTCATGCCGGCCTGGGGCCACCTGGGCGACGACGAGCTCGCGGCCGTGCTCGACTACGTGGCCGGGTCCTGGGGCAACGCCCTCCCCGCCGGCCAGCAGCCCGTCACGGCGGCGGAGTTCGCCGCCGCGCGCGTCAAGCAGCTGACGCCGCAGGAGGTCCACGCCCTCAGGCAGGGGCTCGACCTCCCCTGACGGCCCGGCCTACTCGTGCAGGCTGATGCGGCTCTCGTCGCCCACCACCAAGCGGTGGGTGGCTGGGCGCGAGTCGTGGCCGGTGATGACCACGTCCTCGCCGATGAGGCTGGCCTGGATGCGCGGCTTGACGCCGTCTATCACGCTGCGGTTGCCGACCACCGAGTACTCGAGCTCGGCGTTGCGCACCTCGCAGCCGTCGCCGATGGCCGTGAACGGCCCGATGTAGGCGCGCTCGACCTTGGTGCCCGCGCCGATGATGGCGGGGCCGAAGATGGTCGTGTCCTTCACGACCGCCCCGGGGCCGACGACCACCTCGCCGACCAGGGTGGCGTTGACGGTCTCGCCCTGCACGTCGCGCTGCAGGTGCGTGAGCAGCAGGCGGTTGGCGTCGAGGATGTCGTCGGGCTGGCCCGTGTCCTTCCACCAGCCCGTCACCGTGACGGGCGCCACGACGCCACCGGCCTCGATGAGGCGCTGGATGGCGTCGGTGATCTGGTACTCGCCCTTGGCGCCGGGGGCGAGGCCCTCGATCATGTCGTGGATGCGCGCGTCGAAGACGTAGACGCCCGCCACGGCGAGCGTGCTGGGCGGGTCGGCGGGCTTCTCGACGAGGCGGGTGATCTTGTCGTCCTCGACCACGGCGACGCCCAGCGACTTGGCGGCGTCGTACGTGACGGGCACGAGCGCCAGTACGGCGTTGCTGCCGTTGGCGCGGAACCGGTCCACGAACGTCGTGATGCCGCGTTCGAACAGGTTGTCGGACAGGTACATGACGAACGGCTCGTCGCCGAGGTAGGCGCGCGACACCTGAACCGCGTGAGCGAGCCCCTGCGGCGGGCTCTGCATGATGTACTCGAAGCGCGCCCCCGGGTAACCCTGCAGGGTCTCCTTGATGGAGTTGAGGGTCAGGTAGCTGACGACCACCCCGATCTCGGTCACGCCGGCGGCGACAAGGTTGTCGACCGCGTGATGGATGAGCGGCTTGTTCGCCACCGTGATGGTCGGCTTGGGCTTGAGGCTGGTGATGGGACGAAGCCGCGTGCCTAGGCCGGCTGCCAGGATGAGACCCTTCATCGTCGCTCCCTCTGTCGACCGCCGCGCGCGCCGGTCTGACTCGCTACCAAGAAGATACCGTGCCGGTTGAGCGACGGCGGGTACGATGCTGGCATGCCGACCTCCTCCGACATCCGCCTCACCGTCGACATGGACGACAGTGGGGTCGAGGCCATCCGCTGGCAGGCCGACGACTCGCCCGAGCCGGGCGTGCACGCCGCCGGCGCCATGATCCTGGCGCTGTGGGACCAGGAGAAGCGCAACGCACTGCGCATCGACCTGTGGGTCAAGGACCTCTCGGTTGACGACATGAACGATTTCCTGTTCCAGACGTTCTTGTCCGTCGCCGATACCTACAAGAAGGCCACGAACGACGCCGGGCTGGCCAGCGAGATCAAGCTGTTCGCCCGCGATTTCGCCGAGAAGGCGTCGCGCGCAGCGCACGCGCACGCGGCGCGGGCGGGGGCGCCTAGGTCGAGCGCCTAGGCGGGGTCGCCCCGGCGGCGTGGCCCCGGTGCTCCGCTGCTATGCTGACCTGAACAGCCGTAGCGTTCGGCCCTGGACCGCCACCTTACTCGCCGGAACGTGCCGGCGGCGCGCGGCGGCGGCGCGGCCGCACCCCGCCGGCGGCGCGAGGAGGGCCGAGATGATCGTCAAGAGTGCCGTGGCCCCGCCCGGCCCGGGCAGGCTCGAGCTCGGGCGCACACTGCCATCGCTGTTCGCTGAGGCGGTCGAGAAGCGCCCCAACGATCGCGCCTTCAACGGGCGCGTCTCCATGGTTCCCGGTCGGCCAGGGGGGCCCGGCCTGCCGTGGCGCTCGTACTCGAACGCCAACTTCGTGAGGCGCGCGCAGGCGCTGGCGGTGGGCCTTCGCGCCATGGGGCTGGAGCGCGGCGACCGCGTGGCGCTCTTCGTCCATAGCGACCTCAGCTTCGCCCTCACCGACATGGCTTGCCTCATCGGCGGACTCGTCGACGTGCCCGTCTACCTCACGCACACGCACGAGGCCATGCGTTACATCGTCGAGCAGAGCGGCGCGGCCGCGGTGCTGGCGTCCGACGAGGCGCTCCTCGGCGAGATGCTGCGGGTGACGGCGGGGCTCGACCGGATCAAGTTCCTGGCGGTGGCGCACGGACAGGTCCCGGCGGGGAGCGGCGCCGGCCGGCTCGTGACGAGCCTTGACGCCATCGAGGCGAAGGGCGAGGCGGCCCTCGCGCGCGAGCCGGAGCTCGTCGCGCGCTTCGCTTCAGAGATCCACCCGAAGGACGTCGCCACCATCATCTACACCTCGGGCACCACCGGCGCCCCCAAGGGCGTGATGCTCAGCCACGAGAACCTGACGAGCAACGCCATCGGCGCCCTCTCCGATCTCTCCACCTACCGCGAGGGGGCAGGCGAGACGGTGCTCTCCTTCCTGCCCCTCACGCACATCTTCGGGCGCACGCTGCTGTACGCGAGCATCTACTTCGGCTCGAGCGTCTACTTCGGCACCACCGACTCGGTGAGGGAGGACCTGCAGGAGGTGAAGCCCACCTTCATGGCGGCCGTGCCGCGCGTGCTGGAGAAGTCGTGGGAGCGCATGGAGGCCGTTGGCGACACCCTGACGGGCGTGAAGAAGGCGCTCTACGCGCGGGCCCTGGCCTTCGCGGGCGCCTACGACGTCAGGCACCCCGCGACGGGTCTGGCGGCCGCCGAGCGCGGGTTCCTCGACAGGCTCGTCTACTCCAAGTGGCGCGAGGCGCTGGGCGGCAGGCTGCGCACGATCATCGTGGGCGGCGCCGCGCTACGCCCCGAGCTCGTCAACCGGCTGGCGGCGGCGCACATCGTGGTGCTGCAGGGGTACGGCCTGACGGAGACGAGCCCGGTCATCTGCTACAACCGCCCGGAGCGGAACCGCCCCGGCACGGTGGGTCAGGCCATCCCCGGCGTGGAGATGGCCGTGGACGACGAGGGGGAGATCCTCACGCGCGGCCCGCACGTCATGCTCGGTTACTACGGTCACCCCGACGAGACCGCCAAGGCGATCGACGGGGACGGTTGGTTCCACACGGGCGACCTCGGCGCGCTCGACGACGACGGCTACCTGTCGATAACGGGGCGCCTCAAGAGCATCTTCAAGCTCTCTACCGGCAAGTACGTGATGCCGGACCCCATCGTGGAGAGGCTCGAGGCCAACCCGCTCATCGCCACCGCCATCGTGGTCGGTTCGGGCGAGAAGTACTGCACGGCGCTCCTGTTCCTCGATCACGACGGGCTCGCGGCGCGCTACGGCGGCGCCGATGCCGCGGTCCTCGCCAAGCCCGGCCTGGCGGGCGAGCTGCGCGAGGTCGTGCGGCGGGCGAACGAGGGCATGCCCGACTGGTCGAGCGTCAAGCGCGTCGCCGCTCTCCTCAAGGTGCTCACGATGGCGGACGGGTCGGTCACTCCCAAGCTGAGCATCAGGCGCGACAAGGTCGTTGCCGACAACCGCGAGGTGGTGCGCGCGCTCTACGCGGAGGCGCCGGCGCCCGCAGGGGCGCTCTTCCTCGAGGTGGAGGTAGAGCCGGCCGGGGTGGGTCGGGGCGGGGCCCGTGTCTGAGGGCGGCGCCGCCGTGATGGACGGGGCTGGGGCCGGCCGGGGCGCCGGGCCCGTCTCGAGTTCCGTCGGCGACTACCTGAAGGCCATCTGGTCGTTGGTGGGCGAGGGGGTGGCGGCGACGGGCGAGGTCGCGCGCGAGCTGGGGGTCACGGCGCCGTCCGTGACCGCCATGCTCAGCAAGCTGAGCGGGGCGGGCCTGGTGACGTACGAGCCGTACCGGGGGGCGTCCCTGACGGCAGCCGGCCTGAGGGAGGCGCTGCGGCTGGTAAGGCGTCACCGGCTACTGGAGATGTTCATGGTGACCGAGCTGGGGTTCGGGTGGGAGGAGGTGCACGCCGAGGCCGAGCTCATGGAGCACGTGGTCTCCGATTCGTTCACTGAGCGGTTGGCGGCGCACCTGGGCCACCCGGAGTTCGACCCGCACGGGCTGCCCATCCCGCGCGCCGACGGCACGGTGCCGACCGGGCCCGCCGTCCCCCTGGCGGACGGGCCGGTGCCGGGTCGCTTCCGGGTCGGTCGCGTGGCCGCGACGGACGCCGCCGTCCTCGCCTACCTCGAGGCGAACGGCGTCGTGCCGGGCGCCGAGCTGCTGCTCAGGTCGTTGGAGCCGGGCGGCAACCTGGTGCACGTGGAGCTCGCCGCCGCGGTCGGCGGTGCCGCGCGCCGCTTCGCCCTGTCGCGCGAGTTGGCGGCGGCGGTGCTCGGCGAACCCATGAACGACTGACGACAGCGAGGGTAACGGCCGGTGGCGCGGCGGCGCGGTGGGTCCGTGCACGCTGCGGCCTGGTGCTGGCCGCGGGTCGTTCGCGTCGACCGGTTGACTGAGTCTCGCCGAAGCGCTAGATTAGGCAGGACTAACACCGCGACTAGCTCGCCCGAATGATGGCTAGGCCGGTGGCGCAGCCGGAACGCGGAGGCAACATGAGGCTCACGACATCGAGACGCGTGGCGGCGGTGGCGGCGCGGCTCGCGCTGGCCGTCCCGCTCCTGGCGGCCTGGCCCGGCGCCGGCGCGGAACAGAGGCTCAAGGTGGTCACCACCTTCACGGTGATAGCGGACATGGCGCGCAACGTGGCGGGTGACGCCGCCGACGTCGAGTCGATCACCAAGCCAGGCGCCGAGATCCACGACTACCAGCCCACCCCCGGCGACCTGCGCCGCGCCCAGGGCGCCGGCCTGATCCTTGACAACGGGCTCGGCCTCGAGCGCTGGTTCGAGCGCTTCCTCGAGAAGCTCGGCAACATCCCCAGCGTCACGGTCACGAGCGGCATCGAGCCCATCTCGATAGCGGGCGGCGAGTATGACGGCCTACCCAACCCCCACGCCTGGATGTCGCCCACGAACGCGCTCGTGTACGTAGACAACATCGAGGCGGCGCTGGCGGCCCACGACCCCGCCAACGCCGCCACCTACGCCGCCAACGCGGCCGCCTACCGGGCGCGCATCCGGGCCGTGATCGACCCGTTGCGCGCTGAGCTCGAGGCGGTGCCGGCCGCGCAACGCTGGCTCGTCACGAGCGAGGGGGCATTCTCGTACCTGGCGCGCGACTTCGGCTTCCGGGAGCTCTACCTCTGGCCCGTCAACGCCGACGCCCAGGGCACCCCGCAGCAGGTGCGCCGCGTGATCGACACGGTGCGCGCTAACCAGGTGCCAGTGGTGTTCTCCGAGAGCACCGTGCCGGACAAGCCCGCCCGCCAGGTCGCCAGGGAGACGGGCGCCCGGTACGGCGGGGTGCTCTACGTCGACTCGTTGACGGCGGCGGACGGCCCCGCCCCCACCTACCTGGAGCTCCTGCGGGTGACGGTCGAGACGATCAGGACGGGGTTCCTCGGGGATGGCAGGTGAGGCGGTGACGCTGGGCCGACCCGGCAGCGGCGTGAGGGTAGATGACCTGACGGTCGCCTACCGGAACGGCCACGTCGCGCTGCGAGGCGCGGGCTTCGAGGTCCCCACCGGCAGCGTGGCGGCGCTGGTCGGGGTCAATGGCGCGGGCAAGTCGACCATGTTCAAGGCGATCATGGGCCTGGTGCGACCCGCGCGCGGGAAGATCGAGGTCCTCGGCTCGAGCGTGGCGGCCGCCCTGCGCCGGAACCTCCTCGCCTACGTGCCGCAGGCGGAGGAGGTCGACTGGGACTTCCCGGTGCTCGTCGAGGACGTCGTCATGATGGGGCGCTACGGTCACATGGGGCCGTTGCGCCGACCGCGAGCGGCCGACCGCGCCGCCGTGGCCAGCGCTCTCGAGCGGGTCGGCATGACCGCCCTCGCCAAGCGCCAGATCGGCGAGCTGTCCGGCGGGCAGCGCAAGCGGGCGTTCCTCGCGCGAGCGCTGGCGCAGGATGGACGCGTGGTGCTCCTCGACGAGCCGTTCGGCGGCGTGGACGTGGGCACCGAGGCGAGCATCGTCGCCCTCCTCGCCGAGCTCCGCGCCGAGGGGCGCGTGCTGCTCGTCTCCACCCACGACCTGGCGTCCGTGCCGACCTACTGCGACCACGTGGTGATGGTCAGGGGCACGGTCGTCGCCCACGGGCCCACCGCGACCACGTTCACGCGCGAGAACCTCGAGGCGACCTTCGGGCCCGGCCGGGAGGCGGCGGCCACGCCCCACTCGCTCCGGGACGACGTCGTGCCGCTGCCTCGCGCCGTGGGGGTCCCGCGCGGAGGCCACCTCGGGTGAGCGCGCTGCTCGAACCGTTCGCCTACGGCTACATGCTCAACGCCATGTGGGTCTCGGCGCTCGTCGGCTGCGTCTGCGCCTTCCTCTCCTGCTACCTGATGCTCAAGGGGTGGTCGCTGATCGGCGACGCGCTGTCGCACGCCGTCGTCCCGGGCGTTGCCGGCGCCTACATGCTCGGCCTGCCCTTCGCGCTCGGCGCGTTCGTCGCGGGCCTCCTGGCGGCCATGGCCGTCTTCGTCCTCAACCAACGCACCAAGCTCAAGGAGGACGTCGTCATCGGGCTGATACTCGCCACCTTCTTCGGCCTGGGGCTCTTCATGGTGTCGGTGTCGCCGGTGCACGTGAACGTGCAGACGATCGTGATGGGCAACGTCCTCGCCATCACGGCGGCCGACACGCTCCAGCTAGCCATCATCGGCGGGGTCTGCCTGGTCGTGCTGCTGCTGCGGTGGCGCGACCTGCTCCTGGTCTTCTTCGACGAGAACCACGCCCGCACGGTCGGCCTGCGCCCGGCGAGGCTCAAGGTGACGTTCTTCGCGCTCCTGGCCGCCGCCACCGTAGCGGCGCTGCAGACCGTGGGCGCCTTCCTCGTCATCTGCATGGTCGTCACGCCCGGCGCGACCGCCTACCTCCTCACCGACCGCTTCCCGCGCCTGCTCGCCGTGGCCGTAGCCATCGGGACGGCGACCAGCCTAGTGGGCGCCTACGCCAGCTACTTCCTGGACGGCGCCACGGGCGGCGTCATCGTGGTGCTGCAGACGGCGGTGTTCCTCGCCGCCTTCGTGCTCGCGCCCAAGCACGGGGTGCTGGCGGCGCGCCGCCGCGCCCGAGCCGCCCTGCGGGAGGCGGGGGCGTGAGCGCGGTGGAGGCCCTCCTGGCGCCGTTCCGGTTCGACTTCATGAACCAGGCGTTCCTGATCACGATGCTCGTCGCCGTGCCCGCGGCGCTCCTCTCGTGCTTCCTGGTGCTCAAGGGCTGGGCCCTCCTGGGGGACGCCGTCAGTCACGCGGTCTTCCCGGGAGTGGTCCTCGCCTACCTGGCCGGCTGGCCGCTCGCCGTGGGCGCCTTCCTCGCCGGCATGGTCGCGGCCGTGGGCAGCGGCTACCTGGGCGCCAACAGCCGCATCAAGCACGACACCGCCCTGGGCATCGTGTTCTCCGGCATGTTCGGGCTCGGCCTCGTCATGTACGTCAAGATCGAGACCAACGTGCACCTGAACCACGTGCTGTTCGGGAACATGCTGGGCGTCGGCCGAGCCGACGTCGTCCAGACCGCCGTCATCGCCCTCGTCGTCACCGCCGCCCTCACGTTCAGGTGGCGCGACTTCCTGCTACACGCCTTCGACCCGGTGCAGGCCCGCGCCGCCGGCCTCCCCGTCGCCGCGCTGCACTACGGTCTCCTCGCGCTGATCGCGCTCACGGTGGTGGCGGCGCTGCAGGCCGTGGGCGTCATCCTGGTGGTGGCCGTGCTGATAGCGCCGGGCGCCACCGCCTACCTGCTGTCGCGCACCCTGCGCGGGATGCTCGTGGTGGCCACGCTCGTGGCGGTGGCGGCGGGCTTCCTCGGCGTGTACGCCTCGTTCTTCGTCGATAGCGACCCGGCGCCGACCATCGTCCTGGTACTGGCGCTCGCCTTCGCGGGCGCGGCCGCGCTCAGCGCCGCGCGGTCGCGGGCGCGGTAGGCTGCGGCGGGGGTCAGGTCCTGACGGGGATGTGCCGCGCCGGCTTCACGAGGTTCACGGTCATGCTCGCGCTGCTGGCGGGCCTGGCCTTGGTCGGCTGCCGCCCGCACGCCACCGCGGCGGCGTACGAGGTGCAGGGGAGCCTCGAGGGGCCCTACCGCGTTGACCGGGTGGTGGACGGCGACACCCTGCGCCTGGTCGTCCCGGCCGGCACGCGCGGCGCGACGGGCGCAAACAGGACCAGCCTGCCGGTGAGGCTCATCGGCGTTGACACCCCCGAGACGAAGAAGCCCGGCGAGGCCGTTCAGCCCTACGGGCCCGAGGCCGCCGCCTACCTGACCGAGCTCCTGGCGGGCCGCGAGGTGTACCTCGAGCTCGACCTCACCCCGTACGACCGCTACGAGAGGCTGCTCGCCTACGTCTACTACCCCGACGCCGGGGGAGAGTGGGTGACGGAGGATGGCAGGCGCTACGCCCAGGTCAACCTGGCCGTGGCGCAGTCGGGGTTGGCGCAATCCATGACCATCCAACCGAACAGCCGCTACTCAGGGCTTTACGTGGCCGCGGTGCGGGCGGCGCGGGCGGCGGAACGCGGCATGTGGGCGGGCGCCACCGCCACCGGCCCCGGCGACTGCCCCACGAGCGGGGTGTTCTTCAGCGAGTACGTTGAGGGCAGCGGCAACAACAAGGCGCTCGAGGTGCACAACGCCACCGGGGCGACCGTCGACCTGGCGTGCCTGCGGGTCGAGATGTACTTCAACGGCGCCGCCACCCCCGGCTTCAGCGTGGTGCTGGTGGGGGAACTGCCGCCGGGCGCCGCGTTCGTGCTGTGGCACGAGGGAGCGGGCGCGGACCTGCGAGCCGCGGTGGAGAGCCTGCCGTTCAGCCAGCGCAGCGGGTTCGGGTGGTTCAACGGCGACGACGCCGTGGTGTTGGTCGGGCCCGACGGGGCCCTCGACCGCATCGGCACCGTGGGCGTTGAGCCCGCGGGTGGTCACTGGGGCCGCGAGGTCCGCACCAAGGACCGCACCCTCAGGCGCGCCGCCGGCGTGACCACGGGCGACCCCGAGGCGTACTCGCCCTTCGACCCGGCCGCGGAGTGGGTCGAGTACCCGCGCGACACGTTCGACGGACTGGGGCTGCGGTGAGCGACCCGAGGGTCATGATCTCGGGAGGCGTTACGGCGGACACGAAACGCCACCCATTGGCCGCGCGCTCGAGGGTCGTCTCCCGGTAGGCGTCGAACTTGACGCTTCCAACGGCGGCTCGTCCAACCAGGATCCGCTCGAACTCGTACCGGTACTGCTGCTGCACGTCGCACCTCCGTCTTGGTGCCACCGATGGTAGCCAGCGGGAGGTGACGAGGAGGTCAACCCACCGGCGCAGGGAACCCTAGAGATCGTTGCCTGGTCGGCAGGTGGTCCGCCTCGAAGCAGAGCCCGGGCGCAACGACCGCCGTGAGCT
>JACFNR010000008.1:62470-87646 GCA_019454765.1 Trueperaceae bacterium
GTCGGCAGGTGGTCCGCCTCGAAGCAGAGCCCGGGCGCAACGACCGCCGTGAGCTGGCCATCTCCGCCAAGGACACCCTCACCCACGCCATGGCCAGTGGAGACGGCGCGATCGCTGCTTGTCCTGCAGCGTATGTGCGCAATCGAATCACGGTAACGAGCGGTATCCACCTGGTAGTCGAGGTCGAGGGATCCGTCAGGTCGTTCGAGCTCTTTCCCTCGGCGAGCATCGACGTCCCACGAGTGTGATCCTGCAAGGTAGTTGCCTTGCATACGCAAGGTAGACTAGGTCATGGCCGACGTAGGCTCAGACACGGCCCACAGGGCCGTGAGCAGGGCGATCCAGCGTTCCCTTCAAGAGGGCGGAGCGCACTCTAGCCGGCGCGCCACCAACGCCGTCTTCCACGACCTCACCGGCGTCGACCCCCATACCCTCTCCGACATCCTCATCCGTGACGCCCCCGTGGCCTCGAAGGTCGGTGCGAGACACGTCCGCGACCGCCTGGCGGAGCTCCTCCACACGCGCCGCGCCGACGCCAGCGCCCTCCTCGGCGCCAGCGAAAGCCGCTTCAGCCGCAACGACAACCTCGACAAAGACATCCTCGATCGCACCCACGCCATCCTAGACACGTACATGAACGTCGCCGCCGCCCTCGGCCCCGACGGCGCAAGCGAATGGTTCAGCCGTCCCAACCCCGCCCTCGATAACGAACCCCCGCTGACGCTCCTCAAGACCGCTTACGGCCGCAAGCTCGTGGACGACCTCGTCAGCGCGCTCCTCGCCGGCTCCTACACTTGAGGGCCTACCGTCTCGTTCACCAGGTCGAACTCCAGCAACGCCACCCGTTCAAACCCTTGCCCAACCTCGCCAGCCGCTGGAACAACGACGAGCCCGTCGCCTACGCCAGCGAACACACTGCCCTAGCCGCGCTCGAGGTACTAGGCGGCTGGCAGCACTACGACAGCCTCGACGGTTACCAACTGTTCCAATACGAGCTCGAAGCGCGCCTAGTCGAAGACGCCATGCACACCGACCCCGGCCTCGACATCCGCGAGAAACCCGCCACCAAGAAGTTCGGCGACCAGTGGGCCCAACAAGAACGCAGCCTTGCCCTCCGCGTCCCCAGCGTCCGCATCCAACATGGCTACAACTACCTCATCAACCCCTACCATCAGGGCTTCGATGAAGCGAACATCACCCCGCTAGGCGCCTTCCGATGGGACGACCCTATCGTCCAACTCATCGCTGCTGCCAAGGCCAGGCGCTAGAGCGCACCCACGCTGCGGCCCACGTCTGAGACAGTTGCGGTTCCAACTCCCTCGCGCTCCGCCCAGCCGAGAAGCCCGCTGGCGAGGTCGACTGGCTACTCCTCCCCGTCGAGCGTGAGAAGCGCCCCGTACAGGTCCGGCCGCCGGTCGCGGAAGAACCCCCAGCCCGCCCGCTGCCTGCGGGCCAGCGCCAGGTCGAGGTCGGCCGTGAACACGCCCTCGGAGGTCCGGTCGGCGTCGGCCAACAGCTCGCCCGCGAAGTCGGAGATGAACGACGAGCCGTAGAACGTGGTGCCGCCCTCCGTGCCCACGCGGTTGGCGGCCGCCACGTACGCCACGTTGCTGACGGCGTGGCCCAGCATGGCGCGGCGCCACAGGTCGCGCGTGTCGATGGCCCCCGCCTCCTCCGGCTCGGAGCCGATGGCGGTGGGGTAGAGGAGCAGGTCGGCGCCCTTGAGCGCCATGATGCGCGCCGCCTCCGGGAACCACTGGTCCCAGCAGATGCCCACGCCCACGTTCCCGAAGCGCGTGCGCCACGTCTTGAAGCCCGAGTCGCCCGGGTTGAAGTAGTACTTCTCCTCGTAGCCCGGCCCGTCAGGTATATGGCTCTTGCGGTAGTGGCCCAGCACGCGCCCGTCCGCGTCGATCATGGCGAGGCTGTTGAAGTACGCCTGGCCGGCGTGCTCGAAGAAGGATACCGGCAGCACCACGCCGAGTTCGGCCGCGAGCTTGGAGAAGCGCTCGAGGAACGGGTGACCTTCCACCGGGAAGGCGAGGCCGAACAGCTCCTCGCGCTCGAGCTGCGGGAAGTAGAGGTTCTCGAAGAGCTCCTGCAGGAGCACGATGTTGGCGCCCCTGCCCGCGGCCTCGCGGACGAACGCCTCGGCCTTCGCAAGGTTCTCCTCCAGCACGTGGCTGCAGCTCATCTGCACCACCGCGAGGCGGACGGTCTCGGCCGCCGGGTTGCCGGTCACGAGTCGGTCAGGCATGGTCTAACTCCCCCTCGGGCTGCTGCTGGGTCACGCAGTGGAACGCCCCGCCACCAGTGATGAGGCTGGCGGCGCTCAGGCCGATGACCTCGCGGCCCGGGAACAGGGGCGTGAGGACCTCGAGGGCCCGCTGGTCGTTGACGTCGCCGTACTGCGGCACCACCACGAAGCCGTTCCCCACGTAGAAGTTGGCGTAGGTGGGCGGGAGGCGCTCGCCCTCCAGCTCCATGCGGCGCACGGGCAGCGGGAGCTCGACCACGCGGTAGGGCGCGCCGCTCGGCGTCCTAAGCGCCCGCAGCCGGCGCAGGTTGGCGGTCATGGTGGCGTGGTTCGGGTCGGACTCGCGCGGCTCGACGGAGCAGACGATCGTGTCGTCGTCGGTGAAGCGCACGATCGTGTCGACGTGTCCGTCCGTGTGGTCGCCCTCGAGGCCGGCGTCCAGCCACACGAGCTCGGTGATACCCAGGTAGTCGCGCAGCAGCAGCTCGAGCTCCGCCGGCCCGAGCTGCGGGTTGCGGTGCTCCTCGAGCAAGCAGGAGCGCGTGGTGATGCAGACGCCGCGGCCGTTCAGCTCGAGCGAGCCGCCCTCCATGACGGCCGGCGCCACGAAGCGACGCGCGTTCAGGCGGGCAGCCAGTGTGGCGGGGGCGCGGTCGTCGTCCTGCCAGGGCGCGTACTTCTCGCCCCAGGCGTTGAAGCCCCAGTCGGTCAGCGCCACGCGGTCGGGCGCGGCGACGACCGCGTCGCCGGGCCCGTCTCCGGCCCGGGCTCGGGCGCCGCTAGCCGCCTCGCCGTCGGGGGCCGGACGCGTCACGAACAACGGGCCGTTGTCGCGGAACCAGACGTCGTTGAGGGCTAGGCGGTGGTAGCGGACGTTGCCGGCTATGCCGGTCGCGTCGCCTCCGAGCCGGGCAGCCACCCCCTCGGCGGCGCCGGCGATGTGGGCACGGGCGTCGCGCTCCGTCTCGTCGTCTCGCACGTTCAGGTTAACGGGCTCGAAGCGCGCCATCGTGGCGACCAGGTCGGCGAACTCGCGGCGGACGCCCTCCAAGTGCCCCACCCACAGCACGTCGTCGAACGGCCAAGACGTCCAGGTGGCGGCGTGAGGCGCCCACTCGGGGGGCATGCGGTAGCCGAGGGCGGCGGGGGTGAGGGCGGGTGAGGCGGCCATCGTCTGCCCAGTGTAGGCCGGGGCGCCACGGAGCGGCGCTACGGCGGCTGGGGGAGCCACCGAAGCGAAGAGTGAGAAGGTTCATAAGGTCACCAACGCCGCTTGGATACGTTTCCCAAGGCATCTCTCGCGGGGATGCGCTGATACTCGCGTCGTGGACGGCGACCCGGCGGCCCCCGCGCGTGCGCGACAACCAGATGGGGCGGTCGACCGGCGGCTTAGGCGGTCGGCGCGCCGTCCAATTGGCCGACAGCATGATGCCGGAGGCGATCACGAAGATGTTCGAGGTTCGGAAGAGATCCTGCTGGCAGCTCGCAGCGCGGGCGCTGCTCGCCACCCTCGTGGCGCTCGGCTTCGCCTCGGCGCAGCCCGTGCCGACGGCGACCGTGGGTTCCGCCACCGGTTTCCTCGGCAGCGAGGTAACCGTCCCCGTCAGCTTCTGGAACGGCGGCGCCGGCCTGGACGTCGGCTACGGCCCCTACCTCGACCTGGTCCTGCCGACCAGCCCCGACCCGCTCGAGTGGGCGGGCGCCGAGTACCTGGGCAGGGCCCTCGAACAGACCGTCGTCACGTTCGGACCCACCGGCCAGGCGCAACACCCGTTCGCCCTCGCCCCCGACGGTTCCCCGCTCGTGATCACCGGACCGCCCGGCGGCCAGCTCGTGGTCCTGACGCTGCCCTTCGGCTCCGTCACGGTGGGCCAACCGAGCCTCGACATAGACGTGCACCTGCGCCTCAGCCCCGACGCGTTGCCGGACACGGCCATCCCGGTGCAGGTGGTGCCGGGGTTCCGTTACGGCGCGGACCCCCTCGACAACAACGGCGCCGACCCGCAGCTGCGGGGTGCAACGAGTACCACGACCGTCACGCCCGCCCTCACCCTCTTCGCCAAGGACCTCGGCGCGCCCGAACACGACACGCCCGTCGGCGAGAGCTTCACACACGGCTACGAGCTGACGTTCATCGTCGCTCCCGGCCAGACCCTCACCGGCGTGGAGCTCACCGACGCGTTGCCCACCGCCCTGGTCATCCGGGGCGGTTCGCTCACCGTGTCGGTTGACGGCGTCCCGGCGGCGCACACGACCGACTTCGCCATCACGAGCGCCGGCGTGGCGGGCGGCGCCGACCCGGCGCCGTTCCCGGTCGGCGACACCGGTCCGTACGCGGCCGCCGAGTTCACCGTGCGGCTCACCGACCCGGTGACGGCGCCACCCGACCAACCGGCGGTGGTGGTCGTGGCCTACAGCTTCTACATCCCGTCGATCGACGCCAACGGGCTGCAGGCCGGCGCGGGCGGACGGGAGCAGAGCCTCAACCAGGCTGCGTACGTCGCCCACTGGACAGGTAACGGCGCGGTGCCAGCCGGCCGCGACCTCGCCGGGGAGTCGGAGTTCGAGGTCGACATCGGCAACACCGCCGACTACCACCCTGAGCAGGCGAACGGCACCCTGCGCCTCCAGAAGTGGGTCGGTGCCCGCGGCGGCAAGCGCCAGGACGTGAGGCCAGGCGACGTCGTCACGTTCGTGCTCGACCTGCAGGTCTCGGACGTCTCCGTCTTCGACGACGTCGTCATCGTCGACCGGATGGAGGACGGCCTCGAGTACGTGCCGGGGAGCCTCACCCTGGACTCCTACACGCGGCGCGGGGTGGAGCATGGCGGCGTCACCAGCGACGCCTACCTGAGCACCGCGACCAACGCCGACGGCAGCGTCTCGCTCAGCATCGACCTGAGCGCCTGGCTGGCGGATCTCGGGCAGCTCACCCTCACCGGCGCCTGCGTGGACGACTCCTTCGGCGGCGTCGACCATGGCTGCCTCACCGGAGCGACCGACTCCACCACCGGCACCATCAGCTACCGGGCGCGGGTCCTGAACGACTACCGCGTCCCCGTCAGCTCCGACCACGTCGTGCAGAACGACGTCCTGACCAACGAGGCCGTGGCGACGGGCGAGATCGTGGACGCCTACACGGGCCTCAAGACCGGCCGCTTCGACAGCGACGGCGGCGACGCCCACGTAGTGGTCGTGGGGCTAGAGACCTCCAAGGCCATCACCTTCGTGGACGGCGTGCCGCCGAGCGGGGCCGCGCCGCCCGTCAGCAACGGCGACCTCGTCACCTTCAGGTTGCGCACCGTGCTGGGCGCGCTCTCCTTCAAGGACCTCGTCGTCTCCGACTACGTGCCCTTGCCGGTCTTCGCGGTGCCGGCAGCCCTCGACTTCGTGGGCGAGTGCGTGGGTGTCGCGCCGGCAGTGAACGAGATCTGTTACGGCCCCGGCTCCACCTTCGCCGCCGACGTGGCCGCACACGCGGCGGCCGGTCAGCTCGAGCCGGCCGGGTACGACGCGCTCGCCCGGACGGTGACGGTCGACGCCGACTCCAACTCCTTCCACGTCGACTTCGGCGAGCTGGCGGTCGTGGGGGGCGTGGCCGCGCCCAGCGTGATCGAGCTGCTGGTGACGCTCGAGGTGAGCGACACCGCCCTCGCCGACGGCCTGTACATCACGAACATGCTCCAGGCCAGCGACAGCAACTCGCGCAGCCGGCAGAGCATCGATCAGGAGACGGTCCAGCTCCAGTACACGCGCCCCGCGCTCAACATCTCGAACGGCGTGATCGCCGTGACCGGCAACTCCGCCTTCGACGGTGCGCCCCTGGGCCTGCCCGTCACCGTGCCCGTGCCCCTCGTGAGCGGCTCGGATGCCCTCCAGCGCGAGGACCCGCTCTACGACCTGGACGTCCACGGCCTGGATGCCCTCGACGTGGCGACGATCCTCGTGATCGTCGAGAACCACGGGCGCGGCAAGGACGGCGCCTACGACGTCCGGCTGCGCGAGAGCCTGCCTCTCGGCCTGAGCCCCACCGACGTGGTGGCCGGCAGCCTGAGCGCCAGCCGCGGCGACGGCGCGGCCGTGGCCCTGCCCGCCGGGGCCGAGACAGCACTGTTCAGCGCGGCGGGGCTCTTCCTGCCCGGTCCGGTCCTGGAGCGCGCCGTCATGGCGGACGGCACCGCCAACGACACGGGGAGCAACATCCTCTACCTCACCTACCAGGTGCGACTGCCCGAGGACACGGAGAGCCGGCAGAGCCTCACGATCGTCTCCGCGGTCACCGAGTACGCCGCTCAGGCGGGCGGGAACAACCTGACCGGCCCCGGCCTCATCACGGACGGCGTGACCATCTCCGTCGTCGCGCCCGCGGTGCTCAAGCGGGTCGTGGCGACGAGCGAGGCTCACTCGCCCGAGACGGGCACGGCCCGGCCCGTGGCCGTGGGTGAGGTCGTGCGCTACCGCCTGGAGATCACGGTGCCGGAGGGGCAGACCTCCGACCTCGTCATCACCGACGCGCTTCCCAACGGCCTCGCCTACCAGGCGAGCACCGGTGTGCGGCTGGCCGCCGTGAGCCAGGCGGCAGGCGCCCTCTCGCTTCACGCCACCGACGGCACGCCGTGGCTCACGCCGCCCGCGGCCGCCGCTCCCCCGGCGGGCGTCCTGGACGCGGCTAACTCGGCTGAGGTTCCTGCCGCGCGCGTCGGCCTCGCCGGGACCACCCTCACGTTGTCGCTCGGCGACGTGAGGAACGCCGCCGACGACGCCGCCGTCGAGCGGCTCGTCCTCGAGTTCAACGTGCTGGTGCGGAACGTGGCGGCCAACAACGGGACCGCCGGCGTCAACAACGCCGCCCGCCTCAAGCGCAACGCCTTCACGGCCACCCATGGACCCGCCCGCTTGACCGTCACCTCCGCTGAGGCGCAGGTGAGGGTCACGGAGCCGCGCCTCAGCGCCACCAAGACGGTCGACCCCGCCGGCGACATCGACGCGGGCGACGCCATCACTTACACGGTCATCCTGCGTAACGCGGCCGCCGACTCCCTCACCGCCTTCGACTTGGAGCTCGTCGACGAGCTTCCTGCGCACGTCGTCTACGGCTCCCACACCCTGACGAGCACGGGAGCGGTGGGTGCAGCCGCCAGCGTGGCGGGGAGCACCATCACCGTCAATGCCGACTCGCTGGCCTCCGGTGGGAGCGTCACGCTCACCATCCAGGCCACGCTGGCGACCTCCGTGCCGTCGGGTACCAACGTCCTGAACACGGCCACGTACGCCGCCTCGAGCCTCCCCGGCGATCACGGGACCGCCACCAACCCGACCGGGGGCGGCACGCCGGGCGCTCCCGGCACCGCCGACGGCGAGCGCGAGTACGCCGGCTCGGCGAGCGTGAGCTTCCTGACCCGCGGGCTGGCGCCCCGGAAGAGCGTGGTCGGCACCTCCGAGGCGCACACCAGCGGCACGAACGTGACCGTGGGCGAGGTCGTCCGCTACCGCCTCGAGGTCAGCGTGCCCGAGGGCGTGAACGACGGCTACGCCCTCGTCGACCAGCTCCCGGCGGGGCTGACGCTCAGCGGCACCCCGCTCGTGCGCGTGGCGCTGCACGGCACCGGACTCGCCGTGGCCGCCGACCTGCTGGGCGCCCTGACGGGTAGCGACTGCCCGGCGAGCGTGAGCGCGCCGACGTTCGCCCTGCCGAGCACGCGTGTGGTTGCTAATGGCCAGCAGGTCACCTTCGACCTCGGCGACGTGACGAACGCCAACCTCGACGACTCGCCCACCTGCGTCGTCATCGAGTTCAACGCCACCGTCACCGACGTGGCCGCCGCGGTCGCCGGGGCCGGCCTCACGAACACCTTCTCCGCCAGCGCCAACGGCGTGAACAGCCCGAGCGCCACCAGCACCGTAACTGTCGTGGAGCCCGTCCTGACGGTCGCCAAGAGCGTCGACGCCGCCGACGGCGCGCTCGACGCCGGCGACCTCGTCACCTACACCATCGGCCTCTCGCACGCCGCCGCCAGCACGGCCGACGCGTTCGACCTCACGGTCGAGGACACGCTCCCGAGCGAGCTGACCGACCTCACCGTGACCGGCGTTGCCGGCCCGGCGGGCGCGGCGGCCGCGATCGACGGGGCGGGCGTGCTCACCGTCACTGCCCAGGCGCTGGCGCTGGGCGAGGTCGTCACCGTCACCGTGACCGGGCGCCTCGTCGCGGGGCTCGAGCCCGGCACGGCCGTTGACAACGTGGCCAGCCTGACCTGGACCGGCCTCCCCGAGGACGGCACGGCTGCCGGCGACCCCGGCAACGAGACAGGCAGCGCCAGCGGCCCGGAGCGCGCCTACGGGCCCGTCACGGACGACGCGAGCTTCACCACGCGCGACCTGTCGCTCGCTAAGGGCGTGCAGGCGACCAGCGAGCCGCACACCGCCGGCGCCGACGTCGTGATAGGCGAGGTGGTCCGTTACCGCCTCGTGGTCGGCCTGCCGGAGGGCGTCACGACCGCGCTGCACCTCGACGACGTCCTCCCCAGCGGCCTGACCCCGGTCGCGGCCGCAGGCGTGAGAGCGGCCTTCGTCGCCGCGGGCGCTACCGTGAGCGGCGCGGCGCTGGCGGGTGCTCCCACCTATGCCCCGGCCGCCCTACCCAACGTGCTGAACGACACGAACTCGCTCCTGTTGGGCGCCGCCAACGTGGCGTTCGCGGCCGGGGGCGTGACCCTCCAGCTCGGCGACGTCACGAACGCGGCGTCGGACGCCGCTGAGGAGTTCCTCGTCCTCGAGTACAACGTGGTCGTCGCCACTGATGCAGCGAACCAGGACGGCGTGGGGCTCACGAACCGCGCGGCCGTGAGCAGCGGCGGTACGGAGCGTGCCGCCGCCGAGGCGACGGTCACCGTGCGCGAACCGGCGTTGAGCATCACCAAGGGCGTGGTGAGCGGCAGCACCGGCTGGTCGAGCACGGGCGAGGCGCGCGCGGGCCTGGTCAACGCCGACATCGGCGAGACCGTCACCTTCGCCGTGACGCTCACGAACGCCGCCGGCGCCGTGGCCGCGCAGCAGGTCGTCGTGTCCGACGCCATCCCGGCCGAGTTCACGCTTCTGGCCGTCCGCGTCACGCTGCCCGGTGGCGCCGTGACCACCGTTCCCGCCCCGTCCGCGCCGCTCGAGGTGGCCCTGCCGGCCCTTCAGCCCGGCGAGGCCCTCCTGATCGAATACGACGTGCTCGTCACCGACGCGGTGGCCGCCGGCCAGGTCGTCGAGAACACCGCCACCTACACGGCCAGCTCCCTCACCGACCCCCCCGACGACGCGCACAACCAGACCGGCAGCCCTAGCGGCGCCGAGCGCACCTACACGGGCTCGGCGGAGGAGACGGTCGAGATGGCCGAACCGCTGCTCGGCCTCGCCAAGGCCGTGGCCGCAGGTCCCGCCACCACGGACGGCGGCGTCTACGACCTCACTTTCCGCTTCGTGGCCCGCAACCTGGGCTCGTCCCCGCTCGCGGGCGTTGTCGTCACCGACGACCTCGGCTCCACCTTCCCGAGCGGCAGCGGCGTGAGCGTCCTGTCGGCGACCGTCACCAGCGTGACGATCGGCGGTGCGGCCGTGGCCGGCGCCAACCCGGGCTACGGCGCGGTGAGCGGCGGGGTCACGGACCACGCCCTCCTGCTGCCCGGCACGGTCGGCCTGGCGCCCGGCGAGGAGGTCGTCATCCTCCTCGACGTCAGCGTCCAGCTCGCCGACGTGGACGCCCTCGGCACCTACCAGAACAGCGCCACGGCGACGGGCACCACCCCTGGCGGCATCCCGGCCCCGCCCGCCCCGTCGGCGAACGGCGGCGACCCGACCGCCACCCCCGGGCCGACCCCGGTGACCTTCACCGAGACGGCCGGCGTGGCCCTCACCAAGGAACACCTGGCCGCTCAGCTCGTCTCGCACCAAGACGGCAGCTTCACCCTCCAGTACTGGCTCGTGGTCACGAACACGGGCCCCCTGCCCCTCCGCGACCTCCGCCTGGAGGATGACCTCGCCGCCGCCTTCGGCGCGGGCAGCTCAATCACGGCCGCCAGCGTGGCCGCGGTGACCCCCGGCACCACCCTGGTGCCGAACGCGGCCTACGACGGGGTGAGCGACACGGCTCTCCTCGACGCCTCTGCGAGCTGGCTCCCCGCCGGCGCGGAGGAGACGCTGATCCTCACCGTCACCGTGGTACCCGAGCACTCGGGCGTCGCCTACTCGAACGCGGCCGGCGTGACGGGCGCCACCCCGCTCGGGCGCGACGTGACCGCCGGCGCCAGCGACACGGTGGAGTTCCAGGTCGCGCCGGACCTCGTGATCGGCACCTGCCTCGAGTCGGCGCTGCCGACCGCCACCCTGGGCACCTACGCCGTCCGGCTGGCCGTCCGGGTCGAGAACCGCGGCGACCTGCGGCTCGACGACGCCTCCGCCGTCCTCGACCTGAACGCGGTCTTCGCGGCCGCCGACAGCTACGTGCTGGACGGGGTGAGCGCCGCCACCGGCAGCCTCGTCGCTCCGGCCGCCGGTTACGGCGGGGCGGGCGGCTGGGAGCTCCTCCCGGCCGGCACCACCCTGTACACGGCCGACCAGGCCGCGGCCGACGCCACGCTTCCGAACCTCGCCCGGTTCGCGCTCGAGCTCACCGTGGTGCCGGGCAACCAGCTCCACTACCAGGTGAACGCGACCGCCGAGGGCCAGGCGCCCCTCTACGGCGTCGGCGCCACGAGTTCCGTGACCGCCACCGCGAGCGACTGGTGCGATCCCGCCGCCGCGCCGAGCGGCAACCCGACCGTCATCGACTTCGACGACGACCCGAGCATCGGCGTGGCAAAGCGCTTCGTGGACGTGGTCGCCGTGACCGGCCAGCCCGGCGCCTTCGACGTGACCTTCGAGTTCGCCCTCCGCAACTTCGGCCAGGCCCAGCTCAACGGCGTAAGCCTCCACGACGACCTCGGCGCCGCGTTCGCGGACGGCACCACCTGGCTGGTGACGTCCGTGACCGCCACGGCGCCGCTCGTGGCCGTCGAACTGCCCGTCCCCGCGCAGGTGACCGAGTTCCTGGCCCCCACCAGCTTCCTCGGGAGCCAGGGCCAGACGAACGACACAGGGACCGTGACCGTGACGGTGCGCGCCGTCCCCGTCGACCCGAGCACCACCTACCTCAACCGGGCCACCGCGTCCGGCGAGAACCCCGACGGCGACCGCGTGGCGGACGACTCCGTCGACGGCACCGACCCGGACCCCGACGGCGACGGCGACCCCCGCAACGACGTGAGCCCCACGCCGTTCACGTTCGAGACGCCCATCATCGGCCTCGCCAAGGGCGTGCCGAGCACGTTCGACTTCGGCGCCGGGGCGCAGGCCAACCCCCGCAACGTGGGCGACGGCACCTACCAGGTGGCGTACGAGTTCACCCTCCGCAATCACGGCGACGTACCCCTGCACGACCTCTACCTGACGGACGACCTCCTCACGCAACTGGCCGTCGCCGTTCCCGAGTCCGTGACGGCCGTGAGCGGTAGCCTCGCGGCGAACCCGGCCTACGACGGCGCCGCCGGCAGCGAGGTCCTCGCCGCCGGTCAGACCCTCGGCTACTCCGCCACGGAGCTCGTCACCGGCAACGTGTTCGTGGTCGTCACACTCCGGCCCGGCGCCGCCCTCGCGAGCGGCAGCCTCGAGCTGGCCAACCATGCCTTGGCGCAGGGCACGAGCCCCGGCGGCCAGCTCGTGACCGACGACTCCAACGCCGGCACCGACCCCGACGCCGGCCAGCCCGACGGCGACGACCCCGCCCTGGACGGCGACGGCGACCCGACCAACAACGCCGGTCCCACCACCGCGACCATCACGGAGGACCCGGTCCTCGGCGTGGCCAAGAGCGCCGCCGTGACCCCCGTTGGCGACGGCCGCTTCGACGTGCGCTTCGACTTCGTACTCACCAACTACGGTGACGTCGAGCTGCGCGGTCTGCAGCTTGAGGACGACCTGGAGGCCGCCTTCGGGCCGGGAACCTACACGGTCCTCTCGCTCTACAGCCCCACCCTCGCCGTCAACGCCGTGGCGCCCGACCCGGCCGTCCCAACGGCCTTCGATGGCGGCGCCAACCGCCGGCTCCTCCTCGGGACCGACACCCTCGCTGCCGGCGCCAGCGCCGCCGTGCGGCTCGTGGTGCGCGTCACGCCCCAGCGCCTGGGGCTTCACACCAACCAGGCGGTGGGCAGCGGCACGAGCCCGGGCGGGCGCGACGTAACCGATCGCTCCACCGACGGCCTCGACCCCGATCCAGACGGCGACGGCGTGCCGGACGAGGACGTCCCCACCCCGGTGACGTTCGGCGAGGCGCCCCTCATCGGCCTCGCCAAGAGCGCCGCCGTGACGATGAACGACGACGGCAGCTTCGACATCGAGCTCACCTTCACCGTCCGCAACATGGGCGACGTGCCCCTGCGCGGGCTACGCGTCACCGACCCCCTCACCGGCATCTACGCCATCACCGACCTCACGCCGGAGCGCGTCAGCGCGGTCAGCAGCACCCTCACGGTGAACCCCGCTTACGACGGCAGGAGCGACCCCGAGGTCCTCATGGGCAACGACGTGCTCGCCGTGGGAGCCGAACGCCAGGTGAGCGTGCGGCTGCGGAGCGTGAGGCCGACGACCGCCACCAGCACCACCAACAGCGCCGTCGCCGGCGGCACCTCGCCCAACGGCACGCCCGTGAGCGACCGCTCCACCGACGGCCTCGAGCCCGACCCCGACGGCGACGGCGTCCCGAGCGAGGAGGTGCCGACCCCCATCGACCTGAGCGCCGTGGTGCGGATAGCCCTCGCCAAGCGCGGCAGCGTGGTCGTGAACGCGAGCGGCAGCTTCGACGTCACCTTCGTGCTCACGGTGGCCAACGTCGGCAACACGACCCTCCGCGGCGTGCAGGTCGTCGACGACCTGGCCGACTACTACGCCGGCACCGACCTGACACCCGCCCAGGTGAGCGTGAGCAGCTCCGACTTCACCGCCTCCCCCAGCTACGACGGCGCCGCCGATCAACGCATGCTGAGCGGCACCGACAGCCTCCCCGTGGGCGGGGTCGGCACCATCACCGTGACGCTCACGGGCGTGACCCCGCACGTGAACGGCGCCAGCCTCGTCAACAGCGCCCTCGCCACCGCGAGCGGGCCCGGCGGCAACCGCACGAGCGACCGCTCGAACGACGGCACCACCCCCGAGGCGGGAGTGGACGTGCCCACCACCCTCGAGCTGGTCGCCAGGCCGCTGCTCGGCGTCGCCAAGGCGGCCGCGGTGAGCCAGGCGCCCGACGGCACCTTCACCGTCCGGTTCACGTTCGTGCTGACCAACCAGGGCAACGCGGACCTCGTGAACCTCAGCCTCGAAGACGACCTGAGCGACTTCTATGCCGACGCGGGTCTCACCGCCGCCGGGGTGAGCACTGCCTCGGCCGACCTGCTGCTCAACCCGGCGTACGACGGCCTGACCGACACGGAACTGCTCGGCCCCGGCGCGGGCCTTCTCGTCGGGCAGAGGGCGGAACTGACCCTCACGCTCAGCGGGCTGGCGGTCCAGGCGCGCACGAGCTTCACCAACCAGGCCGAGGCGGGCGGCGAGACCCCGAGCGGCACCCCCGCGCCGCCGGAGCGCTCCACCGACGGCCTCGACCCCGACCCCGACGGCAACGGCGACCCCACCGACGACTCCGAACCCACGCCCGTCGAACTCGTCGCCGAGCCGCGCCTCGGCGTGGCGAAGAGCGCGACCGTCAGCCAGAACCCAGGCGGCAGCTACCGCGTGGAGTTCACGCTGCGGCTCGTCAACATGGGGAACGGCCCGCTGCGGGGCTTGAGCCTCGAGGACGACCTGAGCGCCTTCTACGCCGGCACCGACCTCGCGCCGTCCGCCGTGAGCGCCAGTTCGGCCGACCTGCCCGTCAACCCCGGGTTCGACGGCCTCGCCGACATGCAGCTCCTCGCGCCCGGCGCCACCCTGGCGGCGGGGGCCGAAGCCGTCGTGAGCCTCGTCCTCGACCCGGTCACGCCGACCACGCAGACGAGCTTCCTCAACAGCGCCCTTGGCGCCGGCTCCAGCCCAGACGGCACACCCACTCAGGACACTAGCCAGGACGGCGCCGACCCCGATCCAGACGGCGACGGCGACCCCACCAACGACGACGCGCCCACCCCCGTGGTGCTCGAGCCCGCGCCACGCGTGGGCGTCGCCAAGCGCGCCGCCGTGACTGCCAACCCGGACGGCACGTTCGACGTGACCTTCGAGTTCGTCGTCGGCAACTACGGCAACACCCCGCTAGTCGACCTGCAGGTGAGGGACGACCTCAGCGTCATCTACTCCCTCACCGACCTGACGCCCGCGCAGGTCTCGGTTACCTCAAGCGACCTCGCCACCAACCCGGGTTACGACGGCCTGGCCGACCCGCGCCTCCTGGCGCCCGGCAACAGCCTGGCGGTGGGAGCGCGCGCCGCGATCACCCTGACGCTCACGGGCTTCAGGCTCCTCGCCCCCGTCGACACACTGAACACGGCCATCGCCACGGGCGCAAGCCCGGACGGCACCCCCGCCGAGCCCGACGCCTCGACCGACGACACCGACCCGGATCCCGACGGCGACGGTGACCCCGGCAACGACTCCGTCCCCACGCCCGTGCGGCTCGGGCAGGCGCCCGCCATCGGCCTCGCCAAGGCGGCTGCCCAGACGCGCGCCGAAGGCGGCAGCTACGACGTGGTGTTCACGCTCCTGGTCAGGAACTACGGCGACGCGCCGCTCCTCGACCTGAGCATCACGGATCCTCTCACCGACTTCTACGCCGGCACCGACCTGACCCCGGCCGGCGTGAGCGTGGCCTCCGGCGATCTGGCCGTCAACCCGGCCTTCGACGGCCGCTCCGACGTGGAGCTGCTCGCTCCTGGCAACAGCCTGCCCGTGGGCGGGAGCGCCACCCTGACCATCCGCCTGGCCGGCATCACCCCAGCCCAGGGCGTGACCCGCATCGACAACTCCGCCTTCGCCACTGGCACCGCGCCCGACGGCACTGAGGTGGCCGACACCTCCACAAACGGGGACGACCCCGATCCGAGCGGCCGGGGGCCCTCGTACCACAGCGAGCCGACCCCCGTCGACTTCGAGGCGCTCGCCGACATGCTCCTGACGAAGCAGGCCGCCCAGGGCCCCTTCGCCATCGGCGACCGCGTGGCCTACACGGTTGTAGTCGTCAACCCGAACGACGTGGCGACCGCTTTCGACCTCACCGACAGGCTGCCTCAGGGCACCGTCTACGTGGCGGGCACCGCAGCGTTCGCGCCGCCCGAGGCCGCGCCCACGGGCGGCGCCGAGCCCGAGGAGCGCGAGGCCGGTGTGCTCAGCTGGCGTGGCCTCGTGTTGGCGGCCGGCGAGCGGCTCACCGTCACCTACGAGCTGCGCGTCGCGCCGGGCGCCCCCGAGCTCCTCGTCAACGCGGTCGAGCTGAGCGGCAACACCGGCCACGGTGCCCCCATCAGGGCCACGGCCAACGCGGCCGTGAGCGTCGAGCGCGGGGTGTTCGAACTCGAGGAGGCCACGCTGATCGGCCGCGTCTACTTCGACGTGGACCGCGACGACCGCTTCACGCACGGTATCGACGCGCCCCTGGCGGGCGTGCGGGTGGTGCTCAGCAACGGCTGGCAGACCCTCACCGACGCCATGGGCAACTACGCGTTCAGGGACCTGGAGGCGGGACCCTGGACCGTCATGGTCGACCGGATGACGGCTCCGTACACGCCGCGGCCGCACCCCGAGCAGCTGCGCGACCCGCGCCAGCACCTCGTGAACGTGCGCGGCCTCACCGTGAGCGACTTCCCGTTCGGCCTCCCCGAGGGGCTGGCCGGCGCGGTGCGCGAGACCGTGATCACGTTCGGACCGGTGAGCCTCAGGAAGTCGCTCCTGCAGCTGCCTGACGCCGTGCGCGTCGTACTCGAGGTCGACTTCGCCGGCGACTGGCCCGCCATCCTGATCACCGACCCGGTGCCGGGCGGCGAGGCCCGCACCTTCGTGGTGGCGCCCGCGGAGCCTGCCACCGTGATCACCTACGACCTGCCTCTCGGGTCCCAGCTGACCGACCCCGAGATCGAGTGGAGCTACAGATGAACCGCATACTGAGCGCGCTCCTCGCGCTTACGCTCCTCGCCGGTGCCGCCGCGCAGACCCTGACCGCCACCGTCCCGGGCGACCGGCTGGGCTGGGAGGCAGACGAACTCGACGTGGTCGTCTCGCTGCTGGAGCCGAGCCGGGTGCGGCTCGAGGTCTACTCGCCGGGCTTCGACCCCGACGACTACCGCGCCTCGCTGGCGGGCCTCCCGGAGCTCGGCGACGAGCGCTACGACGGCGGTGACGGCGACGTGAGCGCGCGCTTCTCGCTCGCGCGTAGCGGCGTGGTGGTGTTCGAACGCTCCTTCGGCGTCGAGCCTCACGCCACGGCCGTGCTCTTCGACGGGGAGCTGGGGGCGGGCGAGTACTCGCTGCGCAGCACCTTCGAGGGTCTCGGGAAGAACACGTTCGTCTACACGCTGGAGAGCGAACCGGCGGCCGCCATCTACTTCGATGCCGGCGCCACCATGCTCTTCAACGTTCGCGGGCACGAACTCCAGGAGGTGCTCACGGTCGAGGTGGACGCGGCCCACGCGCCCGCCACCTTCGAGCTGTACGACGGCGACGGCCCCGGCGAGCTGCGCGGCCGGCTGGACACGCCGTCAGGGCCCCTCGAGATCCCCGTCTCCGGCGACCTCGAGTGGAGCACCATCCGCCTCGGCCAGCCAGGGACCTACACGTTCAGCTTCTACCAGCCCGAGGGGGCGTACCAGCACTCCAACACCATCGGGCTCCGCGCCGACTCGCGCCTCCTGAGCACGCCCACCGGCCTTGAGTTCATGCGCCAGGCGCCCGTGGACGTGCGCATCGTCGACGTGGAGGGCACGAGGCTGGCGGGCAACTACAGGATCGAGACCGAGGGCGACCTCAGGACCGTGGTCCTGACCGGCCTGCCCGAGCGTTACGAGCTCGTCGACACGCGCTCCGAGGGTGGCGTCGTGCTGGAGCCCGGCCGCGTCAACTTCGGCAGCGAGGGCGGCACGGCCATCTTCGTCGCGAGGCGCGTTCCCGCGCCGGTCACGACGCTCACCGTGACGGCCACGCTCGTCTACCCGGGCCACGCGGCCCCCTACCCTCTCGCGCTCAAGCTCGACCGCTCCCCGCTCGAGCTGCCCGCCAGCGGCGAGACGACCGTCCAACTCGACCCCGGAGTCCACGTCTTCCGCGTGCCGGCGGTGCCCGGCGCCCGCGTCTCCGGCCCCTCCGCCGTGGTGCTCGCCGAGGGCGACCACCAGCGCGTCGACTTCGTGATCGAGCCCCGTGTGACGCTCGACCTCACCGTCGACGTCTTCGAGCGCACCCTCGGCGAGCGCTTCGTGTTCACCGCCACGGGAGCCACCCTGTTCGAGGGTGAGCTGCCGGGCACCCTCGCCATCACCCTGCCCCCCGGACTCGCCCCGGCCGGCCCGGCCGAGCTCACGGGCACCCTCTCCGCGGGCAGCCCGCTCGTGTTGACGGTCCCCGCCGACGGCGCCGCGGTCGGCGATCACGCCGCCACCGCCGACCTGGCCCCCTGGGAGCTCACGGCCGACGAGCCCGTGAGGGTCGTGGCGCCCCCCGCCGCGCCCGAGCCCGCGCCCGAACCGGAACCCGAACCGGAGGCGCCCGCCCCCGAGCCCGAGCCCGAGACGCCCGAGCCTGAGCCCGAGACGCCTACACCCGAACCTGAGCCCGAACCCCAGGTCCAGCCGTACCCGCCCGTGTTCAAGACGGAACGCCGCTCCACGGTGCACCTCTCCTTCCAGGCCGGCCGCGTGCTGCGCTGCGAGCTGCCGCCGCTCGGGCCGGGTGACGGCGTCACGCAGTTCCTGAACGTGCGCGTCGTCGACCCCGGGGCCTACGCCGACCCGCGCCTCAGGCCCGAGGCCAGCCCAGCAGGCGACCTCGAGGTCTACTTCTCGGACGTCAGGCGCGACGAGGCCGCCGGCACCGTCACGCTGGTGCTCCAGGCGCGCAACGTCTCTGACCGCAACGTTCAGGGAAGCGTGCTGATACCGCTCCCCCTCGGCACCGACCCGGTGACCGACGCCGCGTGCGTCGATGTCACCGGTGAGGGCGAGGGGCTCCTGCTTGGCCACACGCCGCCCGAGGGCGGCAGCTACGTGGCGGGCAGCTCGGTCCTCGACGGCCTGAGCGTCGCCGACCCGACCGTGAGCGAGACGGCCGAAGGGACCTCGCTCGTCTGGCTCCTGCCGTGGCGCGAGGCGGGCACGCTCAGCTACGAGGTGGCGCACGAGACGGCCCTGCCGCCCCTGGCGGAACCGCAACTCACCACCCTCTACGCCGAGCGCGAGCGGGCGCTCGTCGGTTCGCTCGGGCGGGACGCGCTGAACGGCCGCGAGGAAGCCCTACTCCCGACAGAACTCGTGGGCGCCGCGCGCCTCGCTGGCGACGTGGAGCGGCTCGACATCCGCCCCGTGCGCCTCGTGGCCGACGGGCGCAACCCGCTCGTGCTGGAGCTGGTCGCGCTGGACGCGGCCGGGAACCCGATCGGCGACGGGCTGGTGAGCGTGGCGGCCGACCGCGAGTTCGTGACCGCCGACGCCGACCCGCTGGTGAGCGGGCAGCAGGTGCTGCTCGTGGGCGGGGTGGGCCGCTTCGAGCTCGCGCCCGCCGCCACCGCCGCGCCCCTGAGCGTGAGCGCCCTGGCCGTCACGGCGGCGGGCGACGTCGCCGTCGACGCCCGCGTCGACGTGCTCGGCACGCGCACGGGCCTCTACCAGGCCCAGCTGAGCGTGACCGCTAGCTTCGCCGCCCCCGCCAGCCTGAGCGGCTTCGGCCGCGGGTACCTCGAGCTGCCCGTCGGCGAGGAGGGGACCCTGCAGGCCGCCCTCGACGCGGGCGCCGGACCGGGCGGTCTCGACGTGGACCGCTCGCTGGCGCGTGACCCGCGCGACTCGGAGCGGTTCCCGCTGGCCGGAACGGGCACCGAGGCCGCCCCGACCCTGGCGAGCAGCGACGGCTTCGCCGTCCTCTACTCCACGCCGGGGCTCCGGGTCGGCTACCTCGAGGACGCCGCCCGCGTGCCCGGCCTCAGCGGTCTGCCGCGACTGACGGGCGCTCACGGCACGGTGACCCTCACCCCCGGCCTAGAGCTGCAGGGCTACGCGGCCCTCGTGGCCAGCGGGGTGAGGGAGCAGACCTTCGCGGGCGACGGCACCCGGCGCTACGGCCTGGGCGAGGCCGTGAGCCGCGGCAGTGAGCGCGTGTACGTGGTGGCGGGCGACTCCGAGCGCGAGCTCGAGCGGGGCCGCGACTACGTGATCGACGACTACCTGGGGGCCATCACCCTGATGGCTCCCCTCGCCCCGTACGACGCCGCCATGAACCCGCAGAGCCTGCGGGTCGTATACGCGCCCGACGCCGCCCCGCGCGACACGGTGATCGGCGGCTTCGGCGCGCGCTACCGCGCCGAGGGCCTCAAGGCCGAGGTGGGCGTCGAGCTAGCCGCCACCGCCCGGCTGGGCGCCTCGCTGGACTGGCGCGGGGAGCGCCTCGACGCGCGGGGCGCCTACCAGCTGGAGCTGACCCCGGGCGGGGCGCTCAGTGGCAGCGCCGAGGTCGGCTTCGCCCTCACGCCGCAGGACCGCGTGTCGCTGAGGCACGTGACCGCGCGGCGCAACACCACCACCCTCGGCTACGCGCACCGCTTCGACCTTGCGGAGGGGCGGGAGCTCACGCTCTCGGCCGGTCTGGCCCGCACCTGGGAGCTGGGGCTCACCAGCGCCCTCGCGGGCGTGGACCTGCGGAGCGAAAGCCTCACGGTCGGCGCGCTGCACACGCAGCCGTTCTCGGCGGACGCCCACGGGGTCACGGACCTGAAGGTGGGTTACGACCTCACCGAGAACCTCACGGCCACGGTCGGCGCCGAGGTCACCTGGGGCGTGCAGGTGGCGGGCGTGCTCGGCCTCACGCAGCGCATAGGCGCGAGCGAGCTGAGCCTCAGCTACGAGCTCCCCACTGCCTCCGGTGCCGGCAACCGCGCGCGTTTCGGCGTGCGGGCTCCGTTCGCACTCACCCGCGAGCTGAGCCTCGACCTCACCGGCGGGGTGACGAGCTCCTTCGAGGACGGCAGCCTCGGCGCCAACGCCGGCGCCGCGCTGCGCTACCGCACGCAAGGCTTCGTGGCCACGGTGGGCGGCGAGGTGGCCACGGGCGACGCCGGCTTCAAGGTCGTGCTCCGCGCCGGCGCCACCGGGCAGCTCGGCGAGGACCAGGCGCTCTCGTTCGACGCCAACTACCAGGTCGTGCCCGAGCTGGAGGGGCGCTTCGGGGTCGCCTACTCCCTGAAGCGCGGGCCGCTCGATTTCCTCACGTACCACCGGATGACCAACCGGGCGGCCGGCTCCGTACTGGAGGGAGAGGTGGCGCCGACCCTCAACTTCGCCAACCGCCTGCAGCTCAGGCCCGACCTCGCCTACCGCGTCATGCTCGACGACCCCGACGGCAGCGCCTACCAGGCCTCGCTCTTCGCCGTGGGCTACCTGACGCCCACGCTGGCGGAGTGGCACACGACGATCGGCCTTGGTCTCGGCGGGCACGCGCTGTGGCAGCCGGGCACCGACTCGATGTCTTACGGCGTCAGCGCCGAGGCGCAGGCGCGCATCGTAGACGAGGCGTGGCTCGCCGTGGGGTACACGTTCGGCGGCTTCGAGGGCATAACGAGCGACAGTCGGGGCGGCCTCTACCTGAGGCTCGACCTCGTCACGGGCGGACAGTTCTGACGGGTGGGGCGGCACTAGTGCGCTTGTGCCCTGCGGAGGTCGATGATCTGCTAAGATAGTTCACTCGCTCACGATTGGCGCAGGAGGTCCGTGTATGTCGGTGCTCGTACGGGGTCTCTTCACCTTCGCCTGCCTGGTCCTGGTCCTGGTGTCATGCGGGGGACCGCCCGCCCCCGTCCCCACCCGTGTCGAGGTCTCGCCCACCGGTGTGCTGCTCACCCCGGGCGCCCCGGAGCGGACCCTCACGGCGCGGGTGTTCGACCAGTTCGGCGCGGTCATGGACGTGCCGGTGACGTGGGAATCGAGCGCCCCGGGGGACGTGGGCGTGGCGGACGGCGTCGTGACGGCCGCCCGGAGCATCGGGTCGGCCGTCGTGACCGCCCGGGCGGGGAAGGCCGCCGCGAGCGTGCTCGTCGTGGCGGCCGAGCCGGTGGCAGGGGCCGTAATCGTGTCCGACGATCAGGTCGACGGCGACGCCGTGCCCGTCAGCGAGGGGACTCCCTTCGGACCCGGCTACCAGTACCGCGTCAAGCTGGTGGGGGCGGAACCACCGCCGGTCGGCGCGGTCCTGATGACGAGCGGCGCGAAGGCGGTGGCCGGCCGGGTCGTCGCCGTCGCCGGCGCGGTCGTCACGCTCGAGATGGTGTCACTTGGCGAGCTCTTCGCCGGCCTCGAGCTCGATGCGAAGCTCGACCTGGCCACCGTGGAGTTCACGCCGGCGGTGGAGAACCTGGGCGCCTTCAGTACCACGAGGGCGCCGGACGGGTCGCTGCGGGCTCGGCTGCGGGGACCTCGGACCGTGACCGCCGGTGCCGCCCTCGAGCCGCAGGCCGAGTGGCAGGCCGGCAGGTTCAAGTGCGAGGCGGAGGCTCAGGCCGTCACGATCGGGTTACAGCAGGCCGACCTCGACTTCGCCATGAACCTGACCTACGAGGTCGTGTGGAACGAGGACAGGAAGGCCATCGTGATTGGCGGCGCTCCGACGGTCACCATCGCCGTCACTCCCATGCTGGAGGCCGGAATCGCGGGCGAGATCGAGTGCACCTTCACGTTCGGCGAGATCACGGTGCCGCTGCCGGGTCCGCTCGGCCTTTTCCTCGGGGCGGTCGTGCCCGTCGGGGCCGGGTTCACGCTGGGTGGCGAGGTGCCGATCGCCGGGGTGGGGCTGGCAGCGAACGCCCGAGTCGGCGCGACCTTCCGCGCAGGCTTCGACTGTCAGGCCGAGTGCGTGGCGGTCAACGAGCTCGGGTCGATCCTGGAGGGGGGCGTGGAGCCGCGCCTACCCTCATCGCTCGGTCTCAACACGATCAAGCTGGAGGCCAAGCCGTTCCTGTTCGCGAAGCTGGAGGGGGGCGCGCGGTTCGTGCGCGCTTTGCGGGTGGAGGCCATCGAGGCGGAGGCGGGCCTCCTGCTGGAGGCGGAGGTAGCCAGCGAGAAGGTGCAGGCCGACGACCCCGACGTCGCGGCGTCGTACGAGGCCTCGTTCGTGGCGTCCGTGGGCGCCGGCGACGACTTCGAGGCGTTCCTCGGGCTCATCCAGGTGGAGGTGGGCGAGTTCGAGTTCCCGTACCGGCAGTCGCTCGGGCGCTCGCCAACCGGCACCGTCAGGGCCGACCGGGAGGCGTTCACGGTGGGCGAGGTGGTCACCTTCGTCGTGACGCTCGACCCCGCCACCGTCGACTTCCCCGTCCTCGGCTACAACGTCAAGCGGGTGAGGGTCTACCGGCGCGGCGAGGGTTCCCTGATCTTCGCCTACGAGGTCACGGCCGCGCCCGGCCAGACCCAGTTCTCTGTGCCCTGGGCCGCCACGGTGGACGGCGAGATCGGTTCGAACTTCATCGCGTTCGTGGAGACGAAGATGCCGGGGGTCGGGTTCCTCGAGATCGGGGTCGCTCAGCCCGGGGAGCCGGTGTCCGGGGTGGGGACCTTCGAGTACGAGGAGGTGATAGTCGAAGAAGACGAGTGGGTCGAGGGCGGCGATTACTCCCGTGGCCATAGCGAGGAGAGGATCAAGGTCGACGTGCTGGTGGACGGTGTCACCTTGGAGGTCCTCTCGGGCAGCGTCGTCTACGAGTTCGACAGCGAGGTTGAGGATTACTACACGGTCACGACGGACGAGGAATGCCCTTATACGGCCCGCCGGCTCCGGCGGTATACCTCGAGGGCGACGGCCCGGCCCCAGGCGGGAGGGCGGGCGGCACCCTCTCTAGAGGTGAGTTTCGGTGATCCCGGCTACAGTCTCTGGTTCGACTACGATGGTTGGTTCGCAAGGGAGACGTACAGCGAGAGCGAGACGTGGGAAGTCACCTTCACGGGTCCAAGCGAGGACTGTTTCGATCCGCCCCCCGACCGTCATGAAGAGAACACCTACGAGTACGACGATTGGTCCGGTAGCGTCAGCGCGCACGCAGACACGAGGCTGGACCCCAACGCGAGAGCGTGGTCCGACGTGATCGAGGAGTCCGAGACCGAGACCGACGGGCCGTTCACGGACACTCGTCAACGGACCGTGCGGTGGTCCTTCACCCTCCCGTGAGCCTGCCCTCGGCCCGGTCGCGCCGGCGCCGAGGTCGGTCTCACGGTCGGCCCCTCGCGGCGGCGCCTAGCGCGCCGCCGCGGGTTCCAAGATGGTGACGCCAACCGGAGCGAAGCGCGCCATGCTCTCCAGTGTAGCGCCGGCCTCCGCCAGCGGCCGCGTTGCGCCGATGAGCTTCCCTAGCGGCAGGCCCGCGGACCTGATGAAGGAGAACATGTCCGGGTAGCGCCACGCCTGCATGCCGTGGCTGCCCAGCACCTTGAGCTCGCGGCGGATCACGCGCTCGAGCGGCGTGCGCGGCGTGAGGTCGTCGCCTAGCAGCAGGCCGAGTTGCACGTGCCTGCCGCGCGTGCGGAGTGAGTTCAGCGCCTGGGCCATCGTCCGCGTGCTGCCGAGCGCGTCGACGCTCACGTTCGCGCCGCCACCCGTGAGGTCGGTCACGGTGCTGACCGGGTCGGCCGTGCTCGCGTCCACGGTCTCCGCGGCCCCGAGCTCGCGCGCCAGCGCCAGCTTGTCCGCCACCACGTCGACCGCGATGACGCGAGCACCTGCCGCCGCGGCGATGGCCACGGCGGAGAGGCCCACCCCGCCGCAGCCGTACACGACCACGGTCTCGCCCGGCGCCAGCCCCGCCTGGTGGACCAGGCCGGCGAACGAGGTGGTGAAGCGGCACCCGAGGCTGGCCGCCTCGCGGTAGCCGAGGTCGTCGGGGAGCCGCACGAGGTTCACGTCGGCCCACGGCACGTGCACGTACTCGGCGAAACTGCCCCAGCCGTCGAAGCCCGGCTGGTACTCGCGCTCGCACAGGTTCTGATGACCCGAGGCGCACTCGGCGCAGGCGCCGCAGCCGCAGCAGAAGGGGGCAGTGACGCGCTCGCCCACGCGGACGTGCCGCACGGCGCCGCCGACCGCCACCACCTCGCCCGCGAACTCGTGCCCCGGCACGTGCGGCCACCTGACGGTGGGGTCGTGCCCCACCCAGGCGTGCCAGTCGCTACGGCACACGCCCGTGGCGCGGACGGCCACGACGGCGCCGTGGGGCTCGAGCGTGGGGTCGGGCACGGCGGTGAGGGTGGGCGTGGCGTTGGGCTGCTCGAGGAGGATGGCGCGCATGGACCGATACTAGCGTCGGTGCCAGGTAGGGCGAGCCAGGAGCCCGCGACCCCGGTGCGGGCGGGCAACCCCGTCTCGCTGCGGAGGTGCTAGCGTGATCCTTTCGGGACGGTCGCGAGGGACGACCGCGTCGGCACAGCCCGGCGCATCAGCCTCGGCCTTCGCCAGGTTCTCCTCCAGCACGTGGCTGCGGCTCATCTGCACCACCGCCACGCGGACGGCGCCCTCCGGGGTGGGGCGGTGATGGGCCGCGCCAGGCACGTACTGGCTCTCCTTCTGGTTGCTGCTGCGTCACGCAGTGGAAGGCCCCACCGCCCGTGATGAGACTGACGGCGCTCAGGCCGATCACCTCGCGGCCCGGGAACAGGGGCGTGAGGGCCTCGAGGGCC
>JACFNR010000009.1:0-13616 GCA_019454765.1 Trueperaceae bacterium
ATCGTCCCAATATTCACATGCGGCTTCGTACGCTCAAAAACACCCTTAGCCATGATCAATGCTCCTTAGAAAGTACTAGTATCCTGACGAATCACTTCTTGAGAAGCTCTTCTTGCACGCCACGAGGCACCGCCTCGTAGTGGTCGAAGAACATGGAGAACGTCGCGCGGCCCTGAGTGAGGCTGCGGAGGTCGGTGGCGTAGCCGAACATCTCGGCTAGGGGCACGTTCGCGCTTACCACCTGCGCGTTGCCGCGGGGGACCATGCCCTGGATCTGACCGCGGCGCGAGTTCAGGCTGCCGATGACGTCGCCCATGTACTGGTCGGGCGTGGTGGCCTCCACGCGCATGATCGGCTCGAGCACCTGGGCCCCGCCCTTGCTCATCGCCTCGCGCACCGCCATCGAGGCGGCGATCTTGAACGACATCTCGGACGAGTCGACCTCGTGGTAGGAGCCGTCGTACAGCGCGACCTTCATGTCGACGATGGGGAAGCCGAGGAGCGGGCCCGACTGCATGGCCTCCTCCACGCCCTTCTGCACGGCGGGGATGAAGTCCTTGGGCACGGTGCCGCCCACGACGATGTTCTCGAACACGTTGCCGGAGCCGCGCGGGAGGGGTTCGGCCTTGATCTTGACGTGACCGTACTGACCCCGGCCGCCCGACTGGCGCACGAACTTGCCTTCCACGTCGACCGGCTTGGAGATGGTCTCGCGGTAGGCGACCTGGGGCGCGCCCACGTTGGCGTTCACGTGGAACTCGCGCTTGAGGCGGTCCACGATGATCTCGAGGTGCAGCTCGCCCATGCCCGAGATCTTGGTCTGGCCCGTCTCGGGGTCGGTCTCGACGCGGAAGGTGGGGTCCTCCTCCGTCAGCTTGATGAGGCCGTTGGAGAGCTTGTCCTGGTCCGCCTTGGAGGCGGGCTCGATGGCCACCGTGATGACCGGCTCGGGCACCTCGATCGACTCGAGGATGATGGGGTGATCCACGTCGGCGAGGCTGTCGCCGGTGCCGGTGTCCTTGAGGCCCACCACGGCCCCCAGCGAGCCGGCGTCGATCGACTCGACCTCCTCGCGCGAGTTGGCGTGCATCTTGAGCAGGCGGCCGATGCGCTCGCGCCGGCCCTTGCTGACGTTGTAGATGTAGCTGCCCGACTTGAGCGAGCCCGAGTAGACGCGCACGAACACCAAGCGGCCCACGTACGGGTCGGTGGCGATCTTGAAGGCGAGCGCCGCGGTCGGGGCGTCGATGTCGGCGGGGCGCGAGTCGGGTTCGCCGCTGTCTGGGTTCACGCCCGGCACGGGCGGGATGTCGAGCGGCGACGGCAGGTACGCGGCGACCGCGTCGAGCAGGCGCTGCACGCCCTTGTTCTTGAGGGCCGAGCCGCAGCACACGGGGAAGAAGTCGAGCGCGATGGTGCCCTTACGGATGGCGGCGCGGAGGAGGTCGTTGGGGACGTCCTCGCCCTCGAGGTAGAGCATGGCGACGTCGTCGTTGAACTCGGCGACGCGTTCGACCATGAGCTCGCGCTTCTCGCGCGCGAGAGCCGCGAGCTCGGCCGGGATCTCCTCTATCTCGATCTTCTGGCCGAGGTCGTCGTGGTAGTAGACGGCCTTCATCTCGATCAGGTCGAGCATGCCCTCGAAGGTGTCTTCCGCGCCGATGGGCCACTGCAGCGGCACCGCCACGGCGCCCAGCCGGTCCTGCATGGACGAGAGCACCAGGTCGAAGGAGGCGCCCGTCTTGTCCATCTTGTTGGCGAAGGCGATGCGCGGCACGTGGTACTTGTCGGCCTGGCGCCACACGGTCTCGCTCTGCGGCTCCACGCCCTGGCTGGCGTCGAAGACGGCGACGGCGCCGTCGAGCACGCGCATGCTGCGCTCGACCTCCATCGTGAAGTCGACGTGGCCCGGCGTGTCGATGACGTTGATGCGGGTGTCGTGCCAGAACGCCTGCGTGACGGCGGAGGTGATGGTGATGCCGCGCTCGCGTTCCTGCGCCATCCAGTCCATCTGGGCGGCACCCTCGTGGGTCTCGCCCACCTTGTGGATGCGGCCGGTGAAGAAGAGGATGCGTTCCGTGAGCGTCGTCTTGCCGGCGTCGATGTGAGCAGCGATGCCGATGTTGCGCGTCTTGTGAAGGTCCGTGATCGTAGTGGTCATATCTGCTCTGTCTTAGTAGCTCCGCACATGCCGGCGGCCGCCCTGCGGCCGGTCCGGCGCGCCAGGTTCACCAGCGGTAGTGGGCGTAGGCGCGGTTCGCCTCGGCCATCCGCTCGACGTCCTCCTTCTTCTTGACGGCGCCACCGCGACCGGCGGCGGCGTCGAGGAGTTCGCCGGCGACCCGTTCGACGGCGGTGCGTTCCGGGCGGGCGTCGCAGGCGGCCACGAGCCAGCGCAGGCTCAGCGACTGCGAGCGGCGCGGCGCGACCTCGACCGGCACCTGGTAGGTGGAGCCGCCGACGCGGCGGCTACGCACCTCGATGCGGGGCCGGATGTTGTCGAGCGCCTGGCGGAAGACCTTGAGGGGCTCCTGGCCGGTGCGCTCCTGGATGAGGCGGCACGCGCCGTAGAAGATGCGGCTGGCCGTGTTCTTCTTGCCGTCGCGCATCAGCTTGTTGACCAGGGCGGTGACAGTGGTGTCGGAGTAGATCAGGTCGGGCTGGAGCGGGCGGATCTCTGCGCGTCTTCTGCGTCCCATGGCTTACTTCTTCCCCGCCTTCGGCTTCTTGGTGCCGTACTTGCTGCGGCTCTTGTTGCGCTGCACGTACCGGCCGACGCCGACGCCCTGGGCGTCGAGTGTGCCGCGCACGATGTGGTAACGGACGCCCGGCAGGTCCTTGACTCGGCCGCCGCGGATGAGGACGACGGAGTGCTCCTGCAGGTTGTGCTTCTCGCCGGGGATGTAGGCCGTGACCTCCTGGCCGCCGGAGAGGCGCACCCTGGCGATCTTACGGAGCGCCGAGTTGGGCTTCTTGGGCGTCTGGGTCTTGACGGCGGTGCACACGCCACGGCGTTGCGGCGACCCCTTGAGTGCCGGGGTCTTGCTCTTCTTCTCGATCTTCCTGCGCCCCTTGCGGAGCAGCTGGTTCACGGTCGGCATTGATCACTCCCTCGTGTGGGTCTCGCACCCTTCCGGGCGCGGCTAGAAGGCCTCGAACTCGGTTAGCCTGACGTCGTTCGCGGCCTTCGCGGCAGCACACGACAAACTGGCCCTGGACCCACCGCTGCGGGCCGAGGGCGGACAAACCTAGGCAGTATATGCCCCCGAGCAGCCCGTTGGCAAGCGGCGTTACGGCGCGTCTTGAGCGCCCGGGGCCACGAGGGCCGCGCGCGCGGTCACGACCCTGCGCTCCGCCTCCGGGGCGGTGGCAGCGAGCGCCGTGAGGTGCCCCATCTTGCGGCCGGCGCGCGCCTCGCGCTTGCCGTAGAGGTGAAGCGCGACGGCCGGTTCGGCCAGGGCGCGGTCCCAGCGCGGCTCGCCGCGAGCCCAGGCGTCCCCTAGCAGGTTCGCCATGGCCGCCGGGCTGAACGCGGTGGGGTCGCCGAGCGGCATGCCGCACACGGCGCGCCACTGCTGCTCGAACTGGCTGGTCACGCACGCCTCGATGGTCAGGTGCCCCGAGTTGTGCGGCCGCGGGGCGATCTCGTTGACCAGCAAGTCGCCCCCGGTCGTCACGAAGAACTCGACGCAGGCGACCCCCACGAAGTCGAGCAGGCGCATCACCTCTTCGGTCGCCTCCGCCGCCTCGCGCCGCAGTCGCTCCCACGGCAGGTCCCGCGCCGGCGTGCCACCCGAGGGGCCCCCGAACAGGGTGACGTCGAGCACGCCGTTCACGTGCCGGTTGACGAACGGGTCGAACAGCACCACCTGGCCGTCGAGCGCCCGCGCTCCCACCACCGAGAGCTCGGCGGCGAGCTCCACCCGCGCCTCGACCACGACCGGCCCCGCCCCGAGCAGCCGGAGCAGCCCCGGGAGGTCGGCGGGCCCGGCGAGCGCCACCTGGCCCTTCCCGTCGTAGCCGTAGCCCGCCGTCTTGGCGATGAGCGGGTAGTCCGGCTCGCCGAGGTCCGCCAGCTCCGCCGGGCCCGCCAAGGTGGTGAAGGCGGCGTGGGGGAAGCCGTTGGCGCGGAGGAACTCCTTCTCCCGCCTGCGGTCCTGGCAGGTGCTCAGGGCCAGGGCGCCCGGCCTGACCGGGGCGAGCCGCGCCGCAGCCTCCAACGCGCCGACGGCCACGTTCTCGAACTCGAGCGTGACCACGTCGACGCGTGCGGCGAACGCCGCGACGGCGCCCTCGTCCGCGTAGTCGGCCACGACAACGTCGTCGGCGACCTGCGCCGCCGGCGAGTGCGCCGCGTCGGTGAGCACGTGGAACCGGTAGCCGGCGCGTCGGGCCGCCAGGCCGAGCATGCGGCCGAGCTGCCCGCCGCCGAGCACCCCGATCGTGGCCCCGGGCCGGAACGCCCTCTCCACTTTCGCCTCAGACCTCGGGGGCGAAGTGCGGGCTCGGCAACGAGCTCGCTGCGGCGCTCGCCGTCTGCTCCGCCCTCAGCGCCTCAAGCCGCCCCCGCAGCTCCGGCCGCGTGAGCGCCAGCACGGCGACGGCGAGCAGGGCGGCGTTGACCGCCCCGGCGGGACCGATCGCCAGCGTGCCCACCGGCACGCCGCGCGGCATCTGAACGATGGAGAGGAGCGAGTCGAGGCCGCGGAGCGCCCCACCCTGCACGGGCACTCCGAAGACGGGCAGCTCCGTGTTGGCGGCGATCATGCCCGGCAGGTGGGCGGCGCCGCCCGCGCCGGCGACGATCACCTGCAGCCCCCGCCCGGCGGCACCCTTGGCGAACGCGGCGAGCCTGTCCGGGGTCCGGTGGGCCGACACCACCTGGCAGACGTGGGCCACCCCAAGCCTCTCGAGCGTCTCGGAGGCGTGGCGCATGGTCTCCCAGTCGCTCGTCGACCCCATGACGACGGCCACGAGGGGCGCCGAGGGCGTGACGTCGGTGGGCACGGCCCGCGTCACCCGACGTCCTCACGCGCACGCCTCGAGCCGCCCGCCAGGACCGGGCCTGTGGCGTCGACCACCGACGCGGCCGGCTCCCGCGCGCTGGCTCGCTGCAGGCGGTCGCGCACCGCCAGCCAGGCCGGGAGGTCGGGCACGCGTTCGACGAGGATCTCGCGCGGCCGCTCGGCGTCGAGCCGCCGCAGCGCCGCGTAGAGCTCGGCGCCGTAGCCGCGGGCATCGGCCGGGAGCTGCTCCCAGACGCCACCGAACCCGGGCGGCGGCGGTCGCAGCGCGAGCACAGCCACCCGCACTGGTGCCTCCGGGCCGTTACCCCCCAACAAGGCCGCGTCCGTGCCCAGCTCCGCAGACCCCACGAGCCTGACCGGGGCCGACGGAGCGTAATGGCTGGGCAAGCCCCCCGGCGCGCGTGGGGCGGCCGGCTCGGCTCCCGCCGGGAGCACGCGCACACCCAACACCGCCTCGACCTCTTCCAAGTTCACCCCGCCGGGCCTCAGCAGACGCGGCGCGGCGCCGCTCAGGTCGAGGATCGTCGATTCCAACCCGACGATGCTCGGCCCGCCGTCCAGCACGAGCAGGTCGGCGTCCGGGAACTCGGCAGCCACGTGCTGCGCGGTCGTGGGGCTGACGCGCCCGAAGCGGTTGGCGCTCGGCGCGGCCAACGCCCCCCCGAACGCCTCGAGCAGCTGCCGCGCTACCGGGTGACTGGGCACCCTCAGCGCGACCGTCGCCTGACCACCCGTGACGGCGCCGGGCACCCAGGCGGCGCGCCCGAGCACGACGGTGAGCGGGCCCGGCCAGAACACCTCGCCGAGGCGGGCCAGGGCCGCGGGCGGGTGGTCCGCCCAGTCGGGCACCTCGTCCACGGACGCCAGGTGAACGATGAGGGGGTGGTCGCGCGGCCGCCGCTTCAGCTCGAACACGCGCGCCACCGCGCGCTCGTCTCGCGCGTCGGCAGCGAGGCCGTAGACGGTCTCGGTGGGCATGGCCACGAGCCGGCCGGTCGCGAGGCGCTCGGCGGCCCTGGCGATGTTCGCGGCGGTGGGCCCTAGGATCTCCACTCGCGTGAGCATAACCGCCGGTTCGGCACGGCGGGCGTCAGGCGTCAGCTGCGTGCTCGGCAACCACGTCGGCTATCACCCGGAGAGACTCGTCCAGGGCGCCCCGCTCCACCGCCGGGCGCGAGGCCGTGATGGCCGCCTTCCATAAGGCCCAGCCCCGGGCACGCCGCCAGGTGTCGTCGTCCAAGGCAAGCTCTTGCCTGAAGGCGCGCCGGCTCGCGCCTGAGAAGATCGTCCAGGCCGCCACGAGGTCGCACGCGGGGTCGCCCACGGCGATGAGCCCGAAGTCGAGCACCGCGCTCAGCCGACCCCCCTCCGTCAGCAGGTTCCCCGCTGCGACGTCGCCGTGCACCCAGACCGGCCGGCGACCCCAAGCGGAGCTGCGCGCGCGGGACCAGACGGCCTGGGCCGTCGCCAGGTCTATCCTGCCGGCCAACGCGACAAGCGCGGCCCTCGCCTCGGCGTCGTAGGCAGCGAGGTCGCCGCCGCGGTGGAAGTTCGCCGTTCCGGGAGTGGGGCCGTCCGTGGCATCGATCCGCTGCAGGGCGACCAAGAAGCGCGCGAGCGAGATGGCGAACGAGGTCGCGTCGCTGATGTGTGCCGTCATCGCCGTCTCGCCGTTCAGCCAACCTCGCACGGACCACGGCCACGGGTAGCCGGCTCCGGGGGCACCCCGCGCGACAGGCGTGGGCACCGGGAGCGGCAGCTCGGAAGCAAGCACGGGGAGCCACCGAAGCTCCCTCGCGACCTGCGGGGCGTATGCAGCGGCGCTGGGCAACCGGACGGACAGATCGGGGCCCAGACGGAAGGTGTGGTTGTCCGTGCCCCCGGGGAGGACCGGCACGACCTCGAGCTCGGCCCAGCCCGGGAACTGTTCGGCGATCAACATCTTGACCAGCCCGGTGTTCATCTCCACCACGTCGGCGGCACCTCCCGAGGTCCCGGACCGACCGGCCGCCGACCGCACCGTCAGAGCGGCGCGAACAGCGCGATCCGCAGCGCGTTCACGTTCGTGCCCGTGGGGCCGGTGGTGACCAGGCCGCCGACTCGGCCGAGCAGCGTGTGCGAGTCGTGGCGCCTCAGGTAGTCGGCCACCTGCACCTGGTCGAGGCGGCTCGCCTGAGCTGGTGCGAGTAGCGCACCGGCAGCGTTGGAGGCGCCGTCGATGCCGTCGGTGTCGACGGCGAGGAGCCACATGGGTGGCCCGCCGGCCATGGCTGCCGCGAACGCCAGCGCCCACTCTCCGTTGGGTCCGCCCGACGTCGGGGCCGCCGCGCCCGGCCGCTCGTCGCCGTACACGAGCTGTGCCCCGCCGCGGGCGACCGTGGTCTCCCCGCCGTACACGAACGCGACGGGGCCACTAGGCCTGGCCCCAGCCAGCCGCGCCCGGACCTCGCGGGCCTGGCGCAGGGCGACCTCGGTCGAGTCGCCCGTGACGGTGGCCTCCTCGAGCAGGACGGTCACACCAGCCTCCTCGAGGTGGCGCGCGGCGGCGCGCACGGCCGCGGCGCCGTAGGCGACGAGCTCGTAGGTCGCGTGCGCCAGGCGCGGGTCGCCCGGCTTGGGCGTCTCGGGGCGCTCCCCGGCCACGCCGGCCGCGAGCGCCCGCCGCGCGGCCGCCGCTTGGGGAGCGTGCTCGTCCACTATGGCGAGCGCCTCGCCGAAGGTGCTCGGGTCGGCGACGGTCGGGCCGGAGGCGATGATGCCGGGGTCGTCTCCGACGACGTCCGACACGGCGAGCGTGACGACCGGCGCCCGCGACCGCGCCGCCAACCAGCCCCCCTTCACGCCGGAGAGGTGCTTGCGGACCACGTTCAGCGCGTGGATGTCCACGCCGGCGGCAAGGAGCTCCGCCGTGACGGCGGCCTTGTCGACGAGATCGACGCCGCTTGGCGCGCACAGCAGCGCCGACCCGCCACCCGAGATCAGGCAGAGCACCAGGTCGTCGGGTCCGGCCCCGTCGACCAGCTCGAGCACGCGGCGCGTGGCCGCCACCCCGGCGGCGTCGGGGACCGGGTGTGCCGCCTCCAGCACCTCGATGCCCGCCACGACCTCCGCCTGGCCGCGACGCGTGACGACGGCGCCGCCGAACCCCCCCGTGCCGCCGTAGCTGGCGGCGGCCGCCCGCGCCATGGGCACGGCGGCCTTGCCGGCGCCCACCACGACCACGCGGCCCCTCGGCGGGGCGGGCAGTTGGGCGGCGGTCGCGGCGTACGGGTCGGCCGCCGCGAGGGCCGCGGCGAGAGCGCCGCGCAGTAGTGCGTCTTGACCCATGCTCATGGTGGCTACAATAGCCTCATGCTCGGGATGTTCAGGCGCCAGGACCCGCGCTTCCGCGAGGACCCCAACGCGCTCCACTGTCAGGTGCGCACCGCCCGGAACGGCGAGGTCATCAAGGTGCGCCTGTCCAAGACCAGCGAGATGAGCCTCCAGGGGAACGCGTACTTCGTGCGTAAGTCCCTGGTGGGGCCCAAGACCCTCGACAACGCCACCCTCGAGGTGACCACCACGCGGAGCCACAAGGTGACGCTCGCCACCGTCGACGGCGGCGAGCTCCTGAGCGTCCGCGACTGGGAGTGAGCGGCGTCGACGAGGGCGGCCCGGCCGCGCCGGGGGTCGGCGCCAGCCGCTCCGCGATGACCGCGCCCGCGCCGCACCCGGAGGTGAGGCCCGCCCCCGTCCTCGAGCTCTGCTACGCCTACTACCACCTGCTCAAGCCGGTGCGGCAGCGTCGGCCGCTGCCGTGGCACCGCCAGCTGCTCGAGCGACCGCCCGGTTGGCTCGCGACCGCCAAGGAGCAGGGCGGCGCCTCCGTGGGCTACGAGGCGCTGCTGCTCGCCTGCGCCTTCGGCTACGACGCCGACCCGGGGCCGGAACGGTTCCTCGCGGACCTGCCGGCCCTGCCAGCCAGGCTCGTGGCGGAGTTCGACGCCGTGTTCGACCACACCGAGCGGCGTGACGACGACGACCCGAACGGGGGGCCGCGCGACAGGTTGCGGCGCGCTTTCGAGGCGCTGGACCCGGTCCGCGCCCAGGCCGTGGCCGCCAACCTAGCCGAGCTGTGGGCGCAGCTCGCGCCGCTCTGGGAGGAGAGCGGCAGGCAGCTCGTCGCGACCGCCAGCCGGCGGTTCCTGGACGAGCTCGGCGCCTCCGACGACGTGGCTAGCTACCTCCCGGCCCATCACTTCGTGAACCTCGAGGACAGCGCCGCCGACATCCGCCACCACCGGGGCCGCGGACCGACGCTGGTGGTGCCCCTCTACTTCGCCGCGCGCGGCGGCTTCAAGTTCGTGCTGCGCGGCCGGCTCTGCCTGGGCTACGGCGTGCGCTCCGAGGACCTCTACGAGGAGCAGAAGGAGGACGTGGCGGACCTCGCCAACCGCCTGAAGGCGTTCTCCGACCCAACGCGGCTACTGCTCATGTTCCAGGTGGCGCGCCTCGCCCGCTTCCCGCTCACGGTCGGCGACCTGGCGCGGCAGCTCAACGTCAGCCAGCCCACCGCCAGCGGCCACCTGCGCCTGTTGCGCGACCTCGGGCTGGTCCACGTCGTCAGGCGCGGCAACCGTTCCTACTACCGGCTTGACCGCGAGGCCACGCGGGCCATCATCGCGGAGTTGGAGCAGCTGCTCATCCCGCAGCAGTGAGCGGCGCCGCGGCGAGCGTCACTGGGCGCTGGCGAGGTCGGGCCTGAGGCTCTTGGCCTCGCGCAGGTAGACGTGCCTGACCTCGCCCTGCGCCATGCTCGTGTGCACGAGGATCATGACGCGCACGCAGCGCGGCAGCCTGTCCGGCACGGGGATCTCCTGGAAGCAGAGGAGCGGCACGGTCGTCATGCCGAGCTCGCGGGCGCCCTCCGCCGGGAAGGTCGAGGTGAGGTCGGGGGTGGTGGTGAAGAAGGCCGAGGAGATGACGCCGAAGTCGGTGATGCCGTTCTGAGCGAGCATCTCGCTGACCAGCTCGCGCGTGGCGGCCAGGATGAGCTCGGGCTCGTCGGCCGTTACGGTGGTGGCGCCGCGGATGCCTCGCACCCAGTTCTCGAGAGCCATGGCGGGGAGTGTACCAGGCTGCCCCGGCGTGACGGCAGCCTGACGGCGCGCCCGGCATACCGTTGGGCATGCCCCGACAACCTGCGGCGCCGGCCTGGTTCGACCTCACCGACGATCAACGGGCCATCCTGGGTCCATTGCGCGATTTCCTGACCGCCGAGGTCGCCCCCGGCGCCGTCGCCCGCGACGAGGCGGGTCGGTTCCCGCACGACATCGTGAAGAGCCTCGGCCGACTGGGCGTGTTCGGGCTGCAGGTCCCCGAGCGGTACGGCGGCGCCGGCCTCGGCACGGCCACGGCCGCCCTGATCGTGGAGGAGATCGCGGCCGTCGACGGCTCCCTCGCCCTCACCGTCGCTTCTCACAACTCGCTCTGCGTCGGTCACCTGTTGACGGCCGGCACGGACGCGCAGAAGCGCGAGTGGCTGCCCCCGCTGGCCACTGCGGAGAGGCTGGGGGCGTGGGCGTTGACCGAGCCGGGCGCCGGTTCGGACGCGGCCGCCCTCGCCACGCGCGCCGAGCGCGTGGCCGACGGCTTCGCGCTGACCGGCAGCAAGCAGTTCATCACGCAGGGGACGGTGGCCGGCACCTACGTCGTGATGGCGCGCACGGCCGCGCCGGCGCAAGGCGGCAGCCGCTCGAGCGGCATCAGCGCGTTCGTGATGGACGGCGCCACCCCGGGCCTCGTGCGCGGCCGGCCGGAGAAGAAGCTCGGCCTGCACAGCTCGGACACCACCCCCCTCACGTTCGAGGGGGCGCGCGTGCCCGCGGGGGCGCTGCTGGGCGAGGAAGGGGGCGCGTTCGAGGACGTGGCGCGCGTGCTGTCGGGTGGCCGCATCGGCATCGGCGCCATGGGCATCGGCCTGGGGCGCGCCGCGCTGGAGCGCGCCGCCTCCTACGCCGGCGAGCGGCACCAGTTCGGTCGCGCCCTCGCCAAGCACCAGGCCGTCGCCTTCAAGCTCGCCGAGATGGCCACCGAGCTCGAGGCCGCGCGCCTGCTGGTCCTGAAGGCCGCCGCGCTCCGCGACGCGGGCCGCGACCACACCATGGCCGCCGCCATGGCCAAGCTGAAGGGGAGCGTGGCGGGCGTCGCCGCCTGTGACGCCGCCATCCAGATCCTGGGCGGCTACGGCTACCTGCGCGACTTCGAGGTCGAAAGGTACTGGCGCGACGCGCGCCTGACCCGCATAGGAGAGGGCACGGACGAGATCCAGCACCTCATCATCGCGCGGGAGTACCTGCGCGGGCAGGCCTGAGCGGCAGCTCGGCCACGCCAGGCGGCAGCGCCGCCAGCGCCGCCTCGAGCACCTCCACCCCGGCGCCGGGCAGGTGCGACCGCTCCGTGAGAACGCGCCGCCAGGCCCTGCCGCCCGGCAGGCCCCTGAAAAGGCTGAGCATGTGGCGGGTCACGGCGGCCAAGGGCGCGCCTGCCGCCAACCGGTCGGCCGTGTAGGGGAGCATCGCCGCGACCACCTCGCGCCGCGTCGTCGCCAGCATCGACGCCACGCCACTGCCCGGCGCGGGAGCGGCGGGCGCCCGCGCGACGCCGCTCGGGCCGGCCGGGCCGCCGCGCCACGCGCCGATGAGCTCGTCGGCCCCGACCAGCACGAACGGATCGTCGTACACGGCGCGCCCAAGCATCACCCCATCGACGCGGTCGAGCTGCTCCGCCACCTCCTCGAGGTCGGCGACGCCGCCGTTCAGTTCGACGACGAGCTCGGGCCTCGCCGCCTTGAGGCGGTGCACGGCGTCGTGACGCAGCGGCGGCACCGTCCGGTTCTCCTTCGGGCTCAGGCCGGAGAGCCACGCCTTGCGGGCGTGCACCGTGAAGGCGTCCGCGCCCGCCGCGGCCACCGCGTCGACGAAGGCGAGCAGCTCCTCGAAAGAGTCCATGTCGTCGACGCCCAGGCGGTGCTTGACGGTCACCGGCACCGTGACGGCGGCACGCATGGCGGCGACGGCGGCCGCCACGCGCGGCGGGTCCTTCATGAGGCAGGCGCCGAAGTTGCCGCGGCTCACCCTGTCGGAAGGGCAGCCGACGTTCAGGTTCACCTCGGCGTAACCGCGCGCCTCGCCCATGACCGCCGCGCGTGCCAACAGGTCGGGGTCATCGCCCGCCAGTTGGAGCGCCAACGGGCGCTCCGCCTCGTGGTGGCCGAGGAGCCGCTCGCTGTCGCCGTGCAGCACGGCGGCCGCCGTGATCATCTCGCTATAGAGGAGCGTGTCCCGCGTGACCTGGCGCAGCAGGTAGCGGAAGTGGCGGTCCGTGAGGTCGAGCATGGGCGCCACCGACAACGGCCGGCGCGCCGCGCGCCGCGACGCGTTCAGGCGCCGCCCCGGGCGTCGGCCGGCGGAGCCACCTTGCGCGGCTTCCGGAAGACGATCTTCTCCCACTCGCCCTCCTCCACCACCTCGAGGTCGGCGTTCGCGCGCCGGAAGTATTCCACCACCTCCTGCACCAGGTCGTCCGGCGTGGAGGCCGCCGAGCTGACGCCGACGGACGTCGCGCCCGCGAACCACTGGGGCCTTATGTCGGCCGCCGACTCGATCCTGTGCGCTCTGCCCGTCAGCTCCTCGGCGAGTTCCAACAGACGCATGCCGTTCGAGCTGGCGGCGCTGGTGACGACGAGGAACACGTCGGCCCGGGAGGCTATCGCCCGCACGGCGTCCTGGCGGTTCTTCGTCGCGAAGCATAGGTCGTCGGACGGCGGCACGACCAGGCGCGGGAAGCGCCGCTTGAGGAGCTCGACCGTGCGCATGGTGTCGTCGACCGAGAGGGTCGTCTGCGTGAGGACGACGACCTTGTCGGGGTCCGCCACCTCCACCGTGCGCGGGTCCGCGAGGCCCGGATCGGCCTTGCGGTTGCCGAGCACGGCCACCACCGTCGTCTGGTCCGGCGCCTCGCCGAGCGTGCCGATGACCTCCTGATGCTTCGTCGAGTCGCCGACGAGGAGGATGTGATAGCCCTGAGCGGCGTACTTCTTGGCCTCGTTATGCACCTTGGTGACGAGCGGGCAGGTGGCGTCGATGGTGGTCAGGCCCAGCTGCGCGGCGCGCATGCGCACCACGGGGCTGACCCCGTGCGCGCTGAACACGACGGTCGAACCGATCGTCCTGCCGGCGTCGGCCGCGGCGCGCCGCGCCCCCTCCAGGTCGTCGAGGCGCTCGACGAACGTCACGCCGTGGTCGTCCTCGAGGCGCTCCACGACGGTGCGGTTGTGGACGATGTCGTGGTAGACAGCGACGTCGCCCTCTCCGGCCGCGCGCGCCTCGGAAGCGGCCTCCTTGACGGCGTCGATCGCCATGACCACGCCGGCGCAGAAGCCGCGCGGCTTGGCGAGGTAGAGACGTGCGATGTTCACGGCGGCATTCTACCGGGGCTCGCCGCCGCGCCCGGTCGCTCCCGAACCGTCGTCGAGCGGGGCCGCCGGCGCTGACCCCGGCGCCGGCCACGCGTGGGCGGCGCGGACGCGCGCTGCGGACGCGCGCTGCG
>JACFNR010000009.1:13716-19926 GCA_019454765.1 Trueperaceae bacterium
GCGGACGCGCGCTGCGGACGCGCGCTGCGCGCGGTTGCACGCGTCGGAGCCGCGTGATATCCTCCGCTTCGCTCGCGGCGCCACGGCCGTTCCCGGCGCCAAGACGAGCAGGCGTGGGCGATTAGCTCAGCTGGTTAGAGCGCGTCGCTGATAACGACGAGGTCAGTGGTTCGAGTCCACTATCGCCCACCATCCGAACGGCAGCCCGCCCCAACCCGAACCTCCTCAGTCGGTCGCGAACACCGCCGTGCTCGGGGCGAGCTTCATCTCGAGCCTGAACGTCGCGGGGCCACGCTGCACCGTCAGCGTGACCACGTCGCCGATCCGCTTGCTGCGCACGACGGCCAGCAGGTCGTAGAAGGTCGGGGTGGCCCGGCCGTCGACCGCGACGATCACGTCGGCGACCGGCGTGACCGTCACGCTGCCGTCGCCGTTCACCACCGTCTCCTGCTCGAGGCTGCGCAACCCCGCCATGGCCGCCGGCCCACCGGGCTCCACCCTATCGACGATCGGGCCGGGGCGCGGGCCAAGGTAGTGGGGGCTCCTGGCAGGATCGTAGTCGAGACCCTCGCGCCACCTGAACCCCACCACGGGCACGTCGCGCCGCTCGCCCGCGAGGACGCCCGTCACGAGGTCGCTGCCGCGCGTCAAGGGGACGGCGTAGCCCGCGAAGTCCCGCGTCAGGCTCAACCCCTGCAGGAAGGGCGGGACGTACGACTGCGAGCTCATGGCGTTGGGGTTGAAGCTGATGTAGCTGACGACGCCCACCGCCTCGCCCCTGTCGTTGACGACCGGCCCGCCCGAGTCGCCCGGCGCGAGCGAGTTCGTGAGTTCGATGGTGTCGTTCGCGAAGTCGGCCCGGCCGGCCTGCACCCCGAGGCGCGTCACGCGCCCAGCGCGCGCGCCCATGAAGTCGTCGCGGCTGTTGCCGATGGCCACCACGTTGGTGCCCGGGCTCGGCGTGCGCGTCGCCAGCGGGATGTACGGCACCAGCGTCGTCACCTGCGCCCTCAACGCCGCCAGGTCCATGTAGGCGTCGAACCCGACGAGCTCGACCGGGTACTCCAACCTGTCCGTGGTGACGGCCACCAGGCGAGCGCGGCACGGGGCGTTGGTCTCCGCCGCCACGACGTGATAGGCCGTGAGCAGCAGCCCCGACTCGTCGACGAAGAAGCCGGTTCCCACCCCGAGGACGCGGCTGCGGCCGCCGCTCACGCAGCGGGCCTCCAGCCTGACCGTCGCGTCGCGGCTGTTCTCGAAGGCGGTGAGCAGCCGGCCGGTCGGCGCCTCGATGGCGGGCGACGTACCGGCCACGTGCACGAGCCGCGGCTCCGGCCGCAACCTGCTGCCCAGCACCGCCGTGAGCGCCAGCAGCGCCAGCAGCACCCAGGTGAAGGCGCGCACCTGCCGCAGGCGCGCCGCTCCGCCGGCCGGCCCGACCTCGCCGGCCGGCGCGTCGTGGACGGCGGCGCCGGCCGGCCGCGGCCCGTGCTCGTCCGCCTGAAGCTGGTGCTCCACCGGCAGGTGCCTGCCCCCGCCATCGCGAGAATCCATGGGCCCATTATGAGGGCCGCGCGTCCGGCGCAAGTATCATGGCCCTCATGTCAGTGACAGTCGACAACCGCGGGGACGCCCGTTACGGCGAGGTGCTCGCCGAGATGGCGCGCAGGACGCGCGCCTGGACCGGCCCCATCGTCGTGGTGGCGCACGTCGATCCGGACGGCGACGCCCTCGGCAGCGCGCTCGCGCTGGCGCGCGCCCTCGAGACCCTCGGCAAGCGCGTGACGGTGCCGCTCACGCCCCCCGCCTACCTCGGGTTCCTGGCCGAGGCCGGCGAGCTGGCGCCCCCCCTGGCGAGCCTCGAGCCCGGCACCCTCTTGTTCGTCCTGGACGCCGGCGACCCCGGGCGCGTGGCGGGAGCACCCGTGCAGGGCGCCGCGGCGGTCTTCAACATCGACCACCACGGCACCAACTCGCGCTTCGGCGACCTTGCGGTCGTCGAGCCGTCGAAGGCGGCCACCGCCGTGCTCATCAAGGAACTCGTCGACGCGCTACGGGTCGACTGGACCGGCGCCCTGGCCACGCCCTGCCTGGCGGGGATACTGACGGACACAGGCAACTTCCGCTTCGGCAACACCAACACGGAGGCGTTGACGACGGCGGGCGCGCTGATCGAGGCCGGCGTCGACTACGGCGAGCTCACCGACAGGTTGCAATGGCGTCCCCCGGGCTACTTCACGCTCCTCTCCAAGGTCATGGCCACCGTCACCTTCGCGGAGGAAGGGCGGCTCGTGTACGCCAAGCTCACGGAGGAGATGCGCGGCGGCAGCCCCGACGACGACTCCGACGACTTCGTGGGCGTCATCCGCTACGCCGAGGGCGCCATGGTGGCGGTGCTCCTGAAGGAGCGGGGCGAGACCGTGAAGCTGAGCGTCCGCGCCCGCGCCGGCGCGTCGGCCCAGCGCATCTGCCTGGCGCTGGGAGGCGGCGGGCACGTGGCCGCGGCCGGGGCGACCGTCGCCGGCACGCTCGCGCAGGCGGAAGCCTCGATGCTGGCGGCCGTGGCCGACGAACTGAGGCGGGGGACTACCGAGTGAGCGGCGCGCGCCCCGCCGCCCCGACCCCCGCCAGCTCGCCGGCGGCCCGCGCCAGCGCGGGGAGCGCGGCGAGGTCGGGCGCGACGACGAGGCCCGCGGCGGCCAGCCACGGCAGCACGTGCTCGGTCGGCAGGTTGCCGACGAGGGCGTCGGCCGCGAACGGGCAACCGCCCACCCCACCCAGGGCCCCCTCGAACCACCTGACCCCGTGAGCTAGCGCCACCTCGAGCTTGTCGCTCCACGCCCCGGGCGCGGCGTGGAGGTGCAGGCCCAACCCGGCCGGGTCGGACACCTCAGCCATGACGGCGCGCACCACCTCGGCGCTCGCGTCGCCGAGCGTGTCCGCGAGCGCGAGGCGCCGCACCCCTAGCTCGCGCAGGCGCGCCACCGCGGCCGCCGTCACCGCCGGGCTCCACGGGTCGCCGTACGGGTTACCGAAGCCCATGGAGACGTAGACGACCAGGTCGAGCCCGGCCGCGCCGGCAGCCGCCAGCAGCCCCGCCACCAGCTCCCACGACTCCTGCACGGAGCGCCCCACGTTGCGGCGCTGGAACGTGTCGCTCACGGATAGCGGGTACCCGACGCTGGTGACTCCCGCGGCCGCCGCCGCTCGCTCGAGGCCGCGCTCGTTCCCGATGATGCAGAGGAGGTCCGCGCCCGGGGCGGGACCGAGCGCGGCCAGGACCTCCTCGGTGTCGGCCATCTGGGGAACGAGCTTCCTGGAGACGAACGAGCCGAGGTCTAGGTGCGCGAAGCCGGCGGCCAGCAGGTCCTGCAGGTGCCGCACCTTCAGCGCCGTGGGGGGCGCGTGCGCGAGCCCCTGCCAGGCGTCGCGCGGGCACTCCACCCAGGTGACCCAATCGGGAGCGGCCATGCCGCGAGTGTACCCGGGCCCCGCCCCCGCGGCACCGGGCAACGGCCCAACGGCGCCCGGTCGCGACCGGGCGCGCCGGCCGGCCGACGCGGCGGCGTTCCCTATACTTGGAGGCGTGCTGCGGACGCTGGAACTGCGCGACTTCGCCATCGTGGACGAGCTCGCCCTCGACCTCGCGCCGGGCCTGAACGTGCTGACCGGCGAGACCGGCGCCGGCAAGTCCATCGTCGTGGACGCCCTCGAGCTGCTCAGCGGCGGCAGGGCAGACGTCGGCGTGGTGCGGGCCGGCGCCGAGGCAGCGCTCGTGCAGGCAACGTTCGAGGGCGCGCCGTTCGGCTCGGCGTCGCGGCGCGTCGCCGTCAACGGACGCCACGGGGCGCGCCTCGACGGTGAGCTCGTGACCGTCGCCGAGCTGTCGACGGCCGTGGGGGCGGCCGTGAGGGTGTTCGGGCAACACGCCGCCCAGCAGCTCCTCTCCCCCGCCGCGCAACGCGAGCAGCTCGACCGGCTGCTGGCGCCCGGCGACCGGGGCGCCCTCGCGCGGCACCGCGAGGCGTTCGCGGCCCTGCAGCAGACCGCGTCCGCGCTGGACGAGCTGCGCGCCGCCCGCAGGGAGCGCTCCCGCCGCCTCGACACCCTGGCGCACCAACTGAGCGAGATCGACCGGGTCGCCCCGGTGCCTGGCGAGGACGAGAGCCTCGCCGCCGAGCTCGCCGCGCTGCAGCACGCCGAGCGGATCGTGCTGGCGGGCTCCAGGGCTTTGGCGGCACTGGCGGGCGACGACGGCGGCGCCGCCGCCCTCGCGGCCGAGGCCCTGCGCGAGCTGGAGGGAGCGGCGCGCTACGCCGCCGCCTACGCGCCGTTGGCGCGGGACCTGCGCGAGCTGGTCGGGGGGCTCGGCGCGGTCGCCACCGAGGTGGAGGCGTTCCTGTCGGACTTCGACGCGGACCCGCGGCGGCTCGACGACGTCCAGGCGCGCCTGGCGGCCCTGGAGGGCCTCGAGCGCAAGTACGGTCCGGACGTCGCCGCCGTGCTCGAGTACCGGGCCGCGGCGGCCGCCGAGGTGGCCGGGCTGCAGGGGGCCGACGACGAGGTCGCGCGGCTCGAGGCCGAGGAGCGAGCGCTGGGGGTCGAGCTGGACGAGCTCGGTCGGCGGCTCACGGCGGCGCGGGGCGCCGCCGGCGGGGCGCTGGCGGTCGAGGTGCTCCCGCTGCTCGTGGCGCTGGGCCTGCCGGCCGCCCGCTTCGAGGTGGAGGTCGCGCCCGCTCAGAAGCGCGGCCGCTCGGGTGCGGACGACGTGGCGTTCCTCTTCGGCGCCAACCCGGGGGAGCCGCTGAAGCGCGTGTCCGACGCCGCCTCCGGCGGCGAGCTGTCGCGCATCATGCTGGCGCTCCACCTGGTGACGGGCTCCGACATCCCGACCGTGGCCTTCGACGAGGTCGACGCGGGGGTCGGTGGCAGGACCGCCGACCAGGTGGGCGCGCTGCTCGCCCGCCTGGCCGGGGAGCGGCAGGTCTTGGTCGTCACGCACCTGGCTCAGGTGGCCGCCTACGCGAGCGCGCACTTCAAGGTCGACAAGGCGGAGGTTGGCGGCCGCACCGTCACGCGCGTGCGGCGCCTGGCCGAGCCAGAGCGGGTCGAGGAGTTGGCGCGGCTCCTGTCCGGCACCCTGACCGAGGCCTCCATGCGTCACGCGGCCGAGCTCCTGGCGCGCGCCGGGGCGCTGGCAACGGCCCCCGCCGGCGCCAAGAACCGGGCGCGGGCGAGCACCGGCGCCCGCGCCGGCCGCCGCCAGGGCAGCGCCGACGGCTGAGCTGCGCGGGCGGCCTCGCCTCGCGCCCGGGCGGTCGCGTCACACCAGGGCCACGGCGCGACTGCGCTATGCTGGGCACGTGGAGCAGCGCCGATCCCGCTGTAGCGCCTGAGGATGGACGCGGAAGGCCGTCACGACGGCGAGCCGTGCCCGCGCTGCGGCTCCACGGCCACCATCACCTACCACTACGTCGAAGGGTTCGAGGAGCTGGAGTGCCCGGCCTGCGGGTACGCCTCGGACGCGCACGAGCTCGCGGCGCTGGGGCGCCTCGCCCTCGGTCTGCCCGAACGCCCCCCGACGGGCAGGGGCGCGGCCACCACCGAACCCGACTCGCCACTGGAGCGCGAGGCGTCGTCCTACCCGCGCCGTAGCCTCCGGGCCTGACAGTGCAACACGGCGCCCCAAGCCTCCGCCGCGCACCATGCGACCGGCGGAGGCTTGGGGCGCGTTCATCATCGTCACCACCCCGCCAGGAGCAATGGACCCGCCCGAGCATCGCGGCCCCACGGGTCCGGAAGGAGCAGGAATGGACGTGAAGGTCGTTCTCAGCACCGAGGAGATCTTGCGCGGTCTGAAGCATTACCGGCGCATCGCGAAGCAGGACCTGCTGCGCGCGCCGGAGACGCCGGACCCGGAGGCGTTCCGCCAGCACGCCGAGGCCAGGCGCGGCGTCTACGCCGAGCTGAGCAAGATCGCCGAGGACGGCGGTCCCGACGAGGCGGCGCGGGCGGCCCTGCGCGCCTACCAGGACCTGCCGTTCGTGACGGGGTCGGAGCTGCCCGAGCACACGGAGATCAAGGGCCGCGAGAACGCCCTCGAGAACTTCTTCCTGATGATCGGCCTCGAGCCGCGCCTGCGGCGCGAGGCGCGCAGCCGCCGCCCCAGCTTGGCAGGTCCCGCCGCCGCGGTGGCCCCGGAGCTGGGCG
>JACFNR010000009.1:20026-74815 GCA_019454765.1 Trueperaceae bacterium
TCGTGGTAGAACGAGGCCCGTGACGCTCACGGAACTCGAGCGCGCGGCCGCGGAGCGGCCAGCCGTGCTGCACGAACTATCCGAGAACCTCGTGTTCGGCGAGGGCGACCCCGACGCCCGCCTCGTCCTCGTGGGCGAGGCGCCGGGCGAGGACGAGGACGAGAGCGGCAGGCCGTTCGTCGGACGCGCCGGACAGCTGCTCGACAAGGTGTTGGCCTCGGTCGGCATCGACCGCGGCGACGTCTACATCACGAACATCGTCAAGTTCCGCCCGCCAGGCAACCGCAACCCGCGCCCGGAGGAGGTCGCGGCGAGCGAGTGGGTGCTGCTCGAACAGCTCAGGATCATCAGGCCTCAGATCGTGGCGCCGCTCGGCAACGTCCCCACGCAGTACTTCCTAAGGACCACGGACGGCATCAGCCGCACGCGCGGCAAGTGGTACGACTGGCACGGCATCCGGCTCTTCCCGCTGTTCCACCCCGCCTACCTGCTCCGTAACCCGAGCCGCGAGCGCGGGGCCCCCAAGTGGATAACCTGGAACGACATGAAGGAGCTGAAGCGCGTGCTCGACGACCTCCCTCCGAAGGACGACGGCTTCCACCTCGACACCGCCGAGCAAGGGGCGCTGTTCTGAACGCGGGGGATGGCGGGGCCGCCGGCGACCTCGCAGCGCCGCAGGCGAGCAACGACCGGGCGCAGCGCGAGGCCGGCGTGCGGCTGGTGGGGCTCATCCACGCTCTGCGGGCGTCGGCCGACGCCGCGCTCGGCGACGACAGCAGCCCCCTCCGGCTGGCGGGGCGCGACGGGGTCGCCGGTCGCAAGGCCGCCAAGCGCAGCCTCGACCTGCTCGAGATGCTGGAGGTGAAGACCCTCGGCAACCTCGACGCGGCCGAACGGGACGTGCTGTGGTCGGCCCTGCGCGCCGTGCGCGCCAGGCTGGACGCGACGGCCACCGAGCTGCCGGTCCTGGACGCCACGGCCGCCGGCCTCAGGACGGACGACGGCTGATGCGCGCGCTGGTGCAGCGCGTCGACCGCGCCGCCGTGCGCGTGGAGGGCCGCACCGTCGGTGAGATCGGCAAGGGTCTGCTCGTGCTGCTCGGGGTGCGGCCCGGGGACGACGCCCTGCTGGCGGCCCGCCTCGCAGACAAGGTGCGCAAGCTGCGCGTCTTCGAGGACGACGGCGGCAAGATGAACCTGAGCCTCGAGCAGGTCGGGGGCGCCTGCCTGGTGGTGAGCCAGTTCACCCTCTACGGCGACGCGCGGGGCGGCAACCGCCCCGGCTTCAGCGGCGCGGCCCGCCCCGAGCTGGCCGAACCGCTCTACCTCGCGTTCGTGGCGGCGCTGCGGGGCGAGGGCGTGAAAGTCGCGACCGGCGAGTTCGGTGCCATGATGGACGTCGAGCTCGTCAACTCCGGCCCGACCACGTTGTGGCTGGACAGCGACGAGCTGTTCGCCTGACGCGCACGGCGTAGCCGAGGCGCGAGGTGGCTGCGCCGCGCGGCCGCCGGCGCCGCGGCGCCCACGAACGCGTTCCGTTCAGCCGACGGCGGCGCGCGCGGCCGGCAGCGCCGTGGCGCCCTCGAACAGGTTCACTTCCTCGATGAACCGCCTGAAGTGGTACGAGGCGTCGTGCGGCCCCGGGCTGGCCTCGGGGTGGTACTGGACGCTGAAGACGGGGTAACGCGCGTGCGCCATCCCCTCCAGGGTCCCGTCGTTCAGGTTGACGTGAGTGGCCACGAACTGTCCACCCGGGATCGAGTCGATGTCGACGACGTAGTTGTGGTTCTGGCTGGTGATCTCGACGCCGCCGGTGACGAGGTTCTTAACCGGCGTGTTGGCGCCATGGTGGCCGTAGGCGAGCTTGTAGGTGCGGCCGCCGACGGCCAGCCCGAGCAGCTGATGGCCCATGCAGATGCCGTAGGTCGGTAGCAGGCCAAGCAGCTGCCACACGGTGTCGTGGGCGTACTTCGGGCCCGCCGGGTCGCCGGGGCCGTTCGACAGCACCAGCCCGTACGGGTTGAGCGCCATGACCTGCGCGGCTGTGGTCTGGGCCGGCACCACGATCACCTCGGCCCCTGACTGCTCGAGCTTGTAGACGATCGAGTGCTTGATGCCGAAGTCGACCAGCACGACCCGCGGGTGGTCCTGGAACGTCGGCCGCGCGTACGGCAGCGGCGTGGTGACCTCGGGGGTCATGTCGCGCCCGTCGATGTCCTCGTGCGCGCGCGCCTCGGCCACCAGCTCGGCCTCCAGGGCGTCGTCCGTGTGACCGTGGTAGATGACCCCCTTGACGACGCCCCCGGAGCGGAGGCGCCGCGTGAGGGCGCGCGTGTCGATCCCCTCGATGCCGACGATGCCGTGCTGCTCCATGAACGCCTGGAGGTCCTGGTTGGCACGGTGGTTGGAGGCCACGCGCGAGAACTCGCGCACGATGAAGCCCCTGGCGTAGGGGCGGTTCGACTCCATGTCGTACACGCTCACGCCGTAGTTCCCGACGTGCGGGTAGGTCATGGTGACGATCTGGCCGTTGTAGCTGGGGTCGGTCAGGATCTCCTGGTAGCCGGTCATGGACGTGTTGAACACGATCTCGCCAACGGACTTGCCATGCGCCCCGAAGGCGTAACCGTAGTAGACGGTGCCGTCTTCGAGAGCGAGGAGCGCGGGGGGTTTGCTGAGGAGCGACATGCCGCCTGGCAGCGTAGCAGATGCGCCTAGCCGGCCGCGTGCCCGGGCGCGCCCACCACCGTGAACGGCGCCACGACCGCCTCGGCGGCGACGGTCGCGTCCTCGAGGACGCTGTAGGCGCCGACCCGCGCGCCTTCCCCCACGCTGGTGCGGCCCCGCAGGACGACGCCCTGCTCGAGCACGACGTCGCGCCCGAGGGTCACGCCGTCGTCGATGTAGGTGGTGGCGGGGTCGAGCATCGTGACGCCGGCGCGGAGCCAACGCGCCCTGACGCGTTCCCGCAAGATGGCTTCCGCGACCGCCAGCTGGGCGCGGTCGTTCACACCGAGCAGCTCGCGCTCGTCTGCGAGCAGCGTCCGCACGGGCAGACCATCCGCGAGGTAGGAGCGCGGCAGGTCCGTGATGTAGTACTCACCCGCCGCGTTGTCGTTCTTGAGCTGCGCCGCGCGCCGCCAGACGTCGGAGTCGAACAGGTAGACGCCGGGGTTGATCTCGTGCAGCGCCCGCTGCTCCGCCGTGGCGTCCTTCTCCTCGACGATGGCGACGAGGTCGCCGCCCGGCCCCCGCACGATGCGACCCAGCCCGCTCGGGTCCTTGGTGACGCAGGTGAGCAGCGCCATGCCGCGCTCCGCCCCCAGGGTGCCGACGAGGGCGCCGAGCGTGGCGCTGGTGAGGAGGGGACCGTCGCCGTTCAGGACGAGGACCTTGCCGTCGTGGCCCGCCAGGCCGCGGCCCGCCTCGCGGAGGGCGTGCCCCGTGCCGTAGCCGGTCGCGAAGTCCTGCGTGACGAAGGTGAGGTCGCGGCCCTCGAACCGCTCGCGCACGGCGTCGCCCGAGTACCCGACCACGACGACGGTGCGGCTGGGCCGCAGCGGCGCGGCGGCGGCCAGGATGTGCTCGAGGAGCGGCTTGCCGGCCGCCTCGTGGAGGACCTTGTGCAGCCGCGAGTTCATGCGCTTGCCCTCGCCGGCGGCGAGCACCACCACGGCGAGGTCAGCCCCGCCGCTCACGAGCGCTTCCTCCCGCCGGTCGTCCCCTTGTGGTCGCCCGCCGAACGGCCTCGCGGACCGGGCGCCGCCCCCGCCGCGGCGGGCGCCGGCGCCGGCGCGGCGGCGCTACGCCTCAACATGAGGAGGGCCACGATGACGATGGCGACGCTGGCGACCTGCGTGATCGTGAAGAGGCCGATGCCGGCCTTGTCGAGTCCGTCCTGGAGCACCACCTGGGGCGCGAGCGGGTTGTCGCGGAACGTCTCCTCCAGCACGGAGCGCAGCACCGAGTACCACAGGACCATCTGCCAGAAGGCGTAACCGGGTCCCCGCCCGCGGCGCAACGCCCAGAGGGTCACCAGCAGCACCACCACCCCGATGACGACCCCGTAGGCCTGCGTCAGGTGGACGGGTCCGCGCACGATCTCGGCGGTGCACTGGTGGAGGGGGATGTAGGAGCCGTCGGAGCAGACGCCCGGGAAGGCGCTCCACAGGTCGCGCCCGAACACCAGCCGTCCGAACGCGCCGAAGGTCTCCGTGCCCGGTTCGGGCCAGGTGAACCCGACGGGCCAGGCGGTGAGGCGGCCGCCCGTGTCGGTCCCGTTCATGAAGTTGCCGATGCGTCCGCCGATGATGCCAAGGCCCGCGACCGGCGACATGACGTCGAGGTAGGCCCACATGTTCAGGCGGTGCGCGCGCGAGTAGAGCCAGGTGGCGAGCATGATCCCCAGCACGCCGCCGTGGATGCTGATGCCGCCCTGCCAGACCTTGAACACGTCGGCCACGTTGCCGCCCGGGCCGAAGAAGGCGGCGGGGCTGGTGATCACGTACACCAGGCGCGCGCCGACGATGCCGGCGATGACCAGCCACACGGCCATGTCGAGCAGCTTCTCGGGGTCGAGGCCGCGGCGCTCGGCGTAGCGCAGGGCCAGGGCGGAGCCGGCGAGCACGCCCAGGGCGATGAGGAGGCCGTACCACCTTATGGCGAGGGGGCCAAGCTGGATCAGGATCGGGTCCATGCAGCTCCTATGGGGTCGGCGCTAGCGTCGGGCGCGCACGGCTCAGCCCGCGAAGAAGCGCGGGAACACGAGGACGCCGATGACGACCATTATGACGAGTTTCGCCACCGTGCCGCCCAACGTGCCGACGAAGGCGCCGAGGCCGGAGCGCAGGGCGGCGGCGGGCGTGCGCCCAACGAGCAGCTCGGCCAGCACCGCGCCGATGACGGCGCCGAAGAGGAACCCCCACGGCGGGAAGGCGATGATGCCGACGAACGAACCGACGATGCCGCCCCAGGTGCCGGCGCGACCGGCGCCGTACGCCTTGGAGCCCACCCAGGTGCCGAGGACGTCGAGGAGCTGCGACAGGACGGCGAGGAGGCCGACCTGCACCAACACGACCACGCCGAACCGCTCGAAGCCCATGATGGCGGCCGCCGCGAGCGCTCCCAGCGCCGCCACCGGCACGCCGGGGAGGAGCGGCAGCACCACGCCGAGCGCGGCCACCGCGAAGGTGAGCAGGAAGACGACGAAGGCGAGGATCGTCACCGCGCCAGCATAAGGCCCGCGTCAGGTGGCGGGCGGCACGATGCGCTCCCCGCGAACCTCCTCGACCGCGAACGCGAGCGCGGTGACCACCGCCGCCAGCGCCGTGCGCGCCGAGTCCGGCGTGGCGGGCAGGTTGACGATGAGCGTGCTGCGCCTCACGCCCGCCAGGGCGCGCGACAGCACGGCCAGCGGCTGCTCCCTGGCGAGGGCGGCGCGCATGGCCTCCGGCAACCCCCTGACCTCGCGCTCGATCACCTCGGCGGTGGCCTCCGGCGTGCGGTCGCGCAGGCCCAGGCCCACGCCGCCCGTGGTCAGGACGAGGTCCACGCCCCCCTGGTCGCACCAGACGCGCAGCTTGGCGCGGATGAGCGCCTGCTCGTCCGGGACGCTCTGGTAGTCGACCTCCACGAACGGCCCGCCCTTCAGCACCTGCCTCAGCGCTCGCGCCGTCTGGTCCTCGCCGTCGCTTGGGGCGTTGGGCCGCGTCACCGTCAAGATGGCTGTCCGCACCATGCTCCGACTGTAGCCAGGGGGCGCGGCCGCGCACGCGGACATCCGCCACATCTCGCGCGGGGCGGCCCCGGCCTGATCCGTTCGCGCCGACGCCCCGGCGCGCTCCGGGGCCGCGCGGGGTGTACCTTGGGCCTAGCTCCGCGCCGCGCGGCCCGAACGGTCCACGGTAGCCTGGCGCGGCTAAGACTAGCGTCCTGGAGGTTGTCTTGAAGATCCACGAGTACCAAGCCAAGGAGCTGATGCAGCGGCGCGGCCTCGCCGTGCCCATCGGCCGCGTGGCGCGCACCGTAGACGAGGCCGTCGAGGCCGTCCGTCCCATCGTCGAGGCGAGCGGCAACCCGGTGGTGGTTGTGAAGTCGCAGATCCACGCGGGCGGCCGCGGCAAGGGGCGCTTCGTCGAGCACCCCGAGGTGGCCGGCGTGAACGTCGTCACCGCCGGCGTCGCCGGCGGGGTCAAGGCCGCCGAGGAGCGCGTGCGCGAGCTCGCCAAGACCATGCTCGGTTCCACCCTGGTCACCGTGCAGACGGGCCCAGGCGGCAAGCAGGTCAACCGCCTCTACGTCGAGCAGGGCATCGACATCGCCCGCGAGCTCTACCTCTCCGTCGTCCTCGACCGCAGCACCGGCCGCAACGTCGTCATGGCGTCCACCGAGGGCGGGATGGACATCGAGGAGGTGGCGCACGCCACCCCGGAGAAGATCCTGCGCGAGAGCGTGGACCCGGCCACGGGCCTGCTAGACTTCCAGGCGCGCCGCATGGCGTTCGCCCTCGGCTTGACGGGCGAGGCGCACAAGAACGGCGCCCGGTTCATCCGCGCCCTCGCGGCCCTCGCCACGGACCTCGACACCGACATGGTCGAGATCAACCCGCTGGTCGTGACCAAGGGTGGGCAGGTCATGGCCCTCGACGGCAAGATGAGCTTCGACAACAACGCGCTCTTCCGTCACAAGGACCTGCTGGAGATGCGCGACCTGACCGAGGAGGACCCCGCCGAGGTAGAGGCCGGCAAGTTCGGGCTGTCGTTCATCAAGCTCGAGGGCACGGTCGGTTGCCTGGTGAACGGCGCCGGCCTGGCCATGGCCACGATGGACACCATCAAGCAGGTGGGCGGCGAGCCCGCCAACTTCCTCGACGTCGGGGGCGGCGCCACCACCGAGAACGTCACCGCCGCCTTCAAGATCATCACGCGCGACGCGAGCGTCAAGGGGATCTTCGTCAACATCTTCGGGGGCATCATGAAGTGCGACACGATCGCCAACGGCGTCGTGGAGGCCGTGCACCAGGTGGGCCTCAAGGTGCCGCTCGTCGTGCGGCTCGAGGGCACCAACGTGGCGCTGGGCAAGAAGATCATCGACGAGTCTGGCCTCAACGTGATCAGCGCCTCCGACATGAAGGACGGCGCCCGCAAGATCGTCGAGCTTGCCGGGGGTGCCAAGTGAGCGTCCTGGTCGACCTGAACACGCGCCTCATCGTCCAGGGCCTGGGCGAGGCGGGCAGCTTCCACACCGACAAGGCCATCGCCTACGGCACCAACGTGGTGGGGGCCGTGCGCCCCGGCAAGGGCGGCCAGAGCGTGCGCTTCGAGGGCGAGACGGACCACTCGGGCGTGCCCGGCAGGCCGGACCGTTACGCGGTCGACGTGCCGAGCTTCGACACCGTCTCGGCGGCCGTGGCCGCCACGGGAGCGAACGCCACCGTGGTGTTCGTGCCGCCGCCGTTCGCGGCCGACGCCATCATGGAGGCGGCCGAGGCCGGCGTGAAGCTCATCGTGACCATCACCGAGGGCATCCCGATCATGGACATGGTGAGGGTCAAGCGTTACCTGGAGGGCAAGCCCGTGCGGCTCGTCGGGCCCAACTGCCCCGGCGTCATCACCCCGCACCAGTGCAAGATCGGCATCATGCCCGGCTACATCCACCAGCACGGCCGCATCGGGGTCGTCAGCCGGTCGGGCACGCTGACCTACGAGGCCGTCAAGCAGCTGACCGACGCGGGTCTGGGTCAGACCACGGCGGTAGGCATCGGCGGCGACCCGGTCAACGGCACGAACTTCATCGACGTACTCGAGCTCTTCAACGCCGACCCCGCCACCGAGGGCGTCATCATGATCGGCGAGATCGGCGGCAGCGCCGAGGAGGACGCGGCCGCCTGGATCAAGGCCAACATGCGCAAGCCGGTGGCGTCCTTCATCGCCGGCACCACGGCCCCGCCGGGCAAGCGCATGGGGCACGCAGGCGCCATCATCTCGGGCGGCATGGGCACGGCGGCCGACAAGATCGCGGCCCTCGAGGGCGCGGGCGTGGTGGTGGCGGCCACCCCGTCGGACATGGGCAGCGCCATGCTCGAGGCGATGCGGCGCGCCGGGCTCGCCTGAGCCACCACCGCCGCGACGGCGGGTACCGGGGTCGTTTCGCGCCCTCCCCCACCGGCTACCTTCACCTGGGCAACGCCCGCACCGCGCTCGTGGCGTGGCTGCGGGCGCGCTCGTTCGGCGGCGCGTTCGTGCTGCGCGTGGAGGACATCGACGGGCCCCGTACCCGCCCGGAGGCCGTGACGGGCAACTTGGCCGAGCTCCGGTGGCTGGGCCTCGACTGGGACGAGGGGCCGGACGTCGGGGGTCCTCACGGGCCGTACCGCCAGTCGGAGCGGGGCGCCCTGTACGAGGCGGCCCTGGAGCGACTCGAGGCCGCCGGTAGGGTGTTCGAGTGCTACCTGTCGCGCAAGGACCAGGCCGACGCGGCCGGCGCGCCCCACGCCTCGCCGGGTCCCGGCGGCGAGCGCGTCTACGGCGAGGCGGAGCGCCGTCTCAACGCCCGGCTGGCCCCCGCCAGGCGGGCGGCCGGCGCCAGGCCCAGCAGGCGCTTCATGGTGCCTCACGCCGCAGTCTCGTTCACAGACGCCTGCCTCGGCCCCACCGTCGTCGACCTGACGCTGAGCTTCGGCGACTTCGTGGTGAGGCGCGCGGACGGGCTCTGGGCCTATCAGCTGGCCGTCACGGTCGACGACGCCGCCATGGGGGTGACGGAGGTGGTGCGGGGCGCCGACCTGCTGGCGAGCGCGGCGGCGCAGCTGGCGCTCTACGAGGCGCTGGGGCTGACGGCGCCAGGCTTCTGCCACACGCCGCTCCTGCTGGACGGGGCGGGCGAGCGGTTGGCGAAGCGGCGGGGCGACCTCACCCTGCACGCCCTGCGGGAGCGCGGCGTGCGGGCCGCGCGCGTGCTCGGCCTCCTCGCCCACCTGCTCGGCGTGCTGCCGGCGCCGGCCGAGCTGGCGGCCGCGGAGCTGACCGCGGCCTTCGACGTCGACCGGCACTCGTGCGCGGCGGCCCCGCTCCTCCCGGACCACCTCGACTGGCTGGTGGCGTGACCGGGGGCGCTTGCCACGCCGCGCGAGCGCGCGTAGACTGCCGCATGCGCCCCAGGCCCCGCGTCCGCACCCCGCGCGCGTTCAAGCGGCGCCATCAGCGCTGGTGGTCGGGTCCCGGCGCGAACCTGCGCGGCTGAGCCCGACCCCACGGCCGGCCGCTCCCCTACAGCCAACCCGACGACGGCCCCGCGCCCGCTGGCGCCCGCCGGCCGCACCCCGCGCGGCGCGAGCGGCGAGCCGCCGCGGGTCCGGCGCGACCGACCAGCCCCCAAGTGCAGGAGTTCACATGCCCACGACCGACCCGAACGCCGGGCCGCCCGCTCGCCCCGAGCCGGCGCCCGACTACCCCCTACCCGACGCCCGCGGCCGCTTCGGCGACTTCGGCGGCCGCTACGTGCCCGAGACCCTCATCCCCGCCCTCGACGAGCTGACGGTCGCCTACGCGGCCGCCCGCGTCGACCCGGCCTTCGTCGCCGACTACGGGGCCGCGCTGCGCGACTACGTCGGCAGGCCCAGCCTCCTCTACTTCGCCCGCAACCTGACCGAGCAGCTGGGCGGCGCGCGCGTCTACCTGAAGCGCGAAGACCTCAACCACACCGGCGCCCACAAGATCAACAACACCATCGGCCAGGTGCTGCTGGCCAGGCGCATGGGCAAGCGTCGCGTCATCGCCGAGACGGGCGCCGGCCAGCACGGCGTCGCCACCGCCACGGCGGCGGCGCTGTACGGCCTCGAATGCCGCGTCTACATGGGCGAGGAGGACGTGCGGCGCCAGGCGCTCAACGTCTACCGCATGCGGCTGCTTGGCGCCGAGGTCGTGAGCGTCACGAGCGGCACGCGCACCCTCAAGGACGCCACCAACGAGGCGATCCGCGACTGGGTGACCAACGTGAGGGGCACCTACTACGTCCTCGGCTCCGTCGTCGGCCCGCACCCCTACCCCATGATGGTCCGCGACTTCCAGAGCATCATCGGGCGGGAGGTGAGCGCCCAGCTGGAGGCGGCCGAGGGGCGACGCGTGCCCGACGCCATAGTCGCCTGCGTGGGTGGTGGCAGCAACGCCGTGGGCATCTTCGCCCCCTTCGCCTACCTGAGCGCGGCGGAGCGGCCGCTGCTGGTGGGGGTGGAGGCCGGCGGTCACGGCGTGGCGAGCGGCATGCACGCCGCCTCGCTCGCCGGCGGCAAGACGGGGGTGCTGCACGGCTCGCTCATGTACCTGCTCTCCGACGACGACGGTCAGATCTCGCCGCCCCACAGCGTGTCGGCCGGCCTCGACTACCCCGGCGTCGGCCCCGAGCACAGCTACTACTTCCAGCAGGGCCTGGCCACCTACGTGCCCGTCACCGACGACGAGGCGCTGGCGGCCTTCGGGGCCCTGGCACGAGCCGAGGGCATCGTGCCGGCGCTCGAGAGCGCCCACGCGGTGGCGCACGCGCTCAAGCTCGCGCCGCGGATGCGCGAGGATCAGGTGCTGGTGGTCAACCTCTCCGGGCGGGGCGACAAGGACGTCGCCGAGGTGCTGCGCCTCGGCGGCGCGGGGGCGGCGGCGTGACCCGCGTTGCCGCCGCCTTCGACCGCGCCCGCAGCGAGGGGCGCGCGGCCTTCGTGGCGTTCCTCACCGCGTCGTACCCCGACGACGCGCGCTTCCTCGCCGCGGCGCGCACCGTGCTCGAGCACGCCGACGCGCTCGAGGTCGGCCTGCCCTTCTCCGACCCGCTCGGCGACGGCCCCGTCATCCAGCGCGCCAGCGAGGCGGCGCTCGCGGGCGGCGCCGGGCCGGTCCGCACCCTCGAGTTGGTGACCGAACTCAGGCGCACGACCGCCAAGCCCATCCTCGTGATGACCTACTACAACCCCGTCTACTGCTTCGCGGGCGGGGAGGCCGGCTTCGTCCGCGCCGCCAAGGCGGCCGGCGCAGACGGCCTCATACTGCCCGACCTCCCGCCCGACGAGGGTCCGGCGCTGATAGCCGCCGCCCGCGCCGTGGACCTCGACACCGTGTTCCTGGTGGCGCCCACCTCTACCCCGGCCCGCCTCGAGCTGGTCACCGCGGCCTGCCGCGGCTTCGTGTACGCCGTGTCGGTCACGGGCGTGACCGGCGTGAGGGAGGGCGTGCCGGCCGAGGTGGCGGAGCTCGTGGCGGCCACCAAGGCCGTCACCGACCTGCCCGTTGCCGTCGGCTTCGGGGTGGCGAGCGCGGCGAGCGCGCGCCAGGTCGCGGCGGTGGCCGACGGCGTGGTAGTGGGCTCCGCGCTCGTGAGCGCCCTCGGCCGCGGCGAGGCGCTGGGACCGCTCGCCGCCGAGCTCGCCGCCGGGTGCGTGAGGACGTGACGAGGCTGGGTCGGCGTCAGTCGCCGCTGAGGGCGGCCTCGGAACCGACGGTGGCGTACAGCTCGTAGCCGACGAGCAGGTCGGCAGGGCTCTCCAGGGGGAGCGCGCCCGCCACCACGCGCACCACGACGGGCTCGCCACCCTCGAGCGGCGTGAGCGCCAGGAGCGTGCCGACGGCGTGCGTGCGCGACAGGACCTCGAAGCCCCGCAGCCCGCCGGAGACACCGACGCGCACGGTGCCGGCGGGCAACGTGAGCACCTCGAGCGTCACGCGCGCCACGCCCGCCCCGACCATGCCTATCGCCTCGGCGCCGGCGCGGGAGAGGTCGATGATCCTGCCGCCCTTGAACGGACCGCGGTCGTTGATCCGGACGACGACGTTGCGCCCGTTCGTCTCGTTCGTGACCCTGACCAGGGTGTTGAAGGGCAGCTCGCGGTGCGCGGCGGTGAGCTGGCTGGGGTCGAACACTTCGCCGTTGGCGGTGCGCCGACCCGCGAACCCGGGGCCGTACCACGACGCCATGCCGGTCTGCGAGCCGGGCGCGGCGCGCGCGGCGAGCGTCGCGGGTTGGGCGCCGGAAGCGCCGTTACCGTTGGTGTCGGCCCGCACGACGCCGGGGGCGCAGCCGGCCAGCGCGAGCGCCGCCAGCAGGGCGAAGGCGGCGCCGGCCGACCTGACGGCACCGGCGGCACCGCCACTGTCGAGACGAGAGAGGGCGCGCATCAGCACCGTCAATGCTAAGCGCGCCCGTCCCTCGTTTGATGTGAGAAGCGTTAGTCGGCTCTTCCCGGCTGCTGGGGGTCCAAGACCGCGCCCCCGGCCACGTTCAGGCCCAGGTGCGGCGCGCCAGCTCCTTCTGGCAGACGACGAACGCCTCGTAGTCGTCGATCTGGGCGCTGCCGTCGGTGATGGCACCCTCGCAGCGGGAGATGATCTCGCTGAGTTCCTCGTTGCTGAGGTAGCGCACGTCCTTGCCTTGCGGTCGTTCCTGGAGCATCTGGTCTTCACCTGGCCTCTCTGCTTGCTCGGAATCAGCGCCCTCGCCTGGCGGTGGAGGGGCGCCCCCTTGTGGCTGAGCAGAAGGTAGCAGCGGCCCTATTACAGAAGTCTCACACCGGACTCAGGATGGCGGCCGCACCAGGGCGCGGACCACGGCGCGCGCGTGGGTGACGACGCTAACGCAGATGAGAGGCGCTCATGCTCCGCCGGCGTCTGGGGGCGTGGCGGATCCTGGCGGGTGCGGCCCGGAGCGCCGCCGCGAGCCGGGGACACGCCCGCGGGCGCCTCGCGGCGGTAACGTGCTGGCGTGACCGACAGCCATTGCCATCTCGACAGGTGTGACGACCCTGCCGCCGCCGTCGATCAGTCGCTCGCCGCCATCGTCACCGTGGGCACCGACGCAGAGCGCAGCCGCGCCGCCGTGGCCGCCGCCGAACGACACCCCAACGTCTACGCGGCGGTGGGGGTGCACCCCAACGACGCGAGCCTCGCCGCCGACCCGGCGGTGCGCGCCGCCGTGGCCGAGCTGGCCAGGCACCCGCTCGTGGTGGCCATCGGCGAGACCGGCTTCGACCGCTACTGGGAGGACGAGACGCCCGCGTCGCAACTGGCGGCGTTCGAGTGGCAGCTCGAGCTGGCCCGCGACGTGGACAAGCCACTCGTCCTGCACGTGCGCGACAAGCAGGGTCAGGAGGGCGCCGCGCTCGCGGCGGCCGCCGCCCTCCGCGCCGGCGGTTACGGCAAGGGCATGCTGCACTGCTTCGGCGGCCATACCGGCCTGCTCGAGGTCGGCCTGGAGCTCGGCTGGATGGTGTCGTTCGCAGGGAACCTGACCTACAAGAGCGCGGCGGACCTGCGCAGTCTGGCCGCGCGGGTGCCCCTCGACCGGCTCCTCGTCGAGACGGACAGCCCCTACCTCGCGCCCGTTCCGCACCGCGGCAAGCCGAACGTCCCCGCCAACGTCCGCCACACGGCCGCGCTGCTCGCCCAGGTGGTCGAGGCCACCCCCACGGAGCTCGAGGCCGTGCTCGACGCCAACGCCGAGCGCTTCTTCGGCTTCGCCGCCGCGCGCGCGGCGGCGGCGTAGGGGGTCCGACGTGGACGACGCACCACAGTTCGTCGACGAGTCGACCTACGTCGAGGCGCCCGGCGCGGAGCTGTTCGCGGAGCAGGTCGGGCCGGTCGCCGCCCCCGCCGTCTACTACCTGCACGGCGGCCCGGGCTACTCCAGCCACTCCTTCAAGGAGCTGATGGGCGACGACCTGGGCGCCTGGCGCATGATCTACGCCGACGTGCGCGGCGGCGGCCGGTCGTACGCCGCGGCGGGCACCGCCGCCGACCCGGCAACCCTGGCCGACGACGTGGCGACCGTGCTCGACGCCCTAGGGGTGGGCAGCGCGGTCCTACTGGGCCACGGCTTCGGAGCGCTCATCGCCGTCCGGGCGGCGCTCGCTCACCCGGAGCGGGTGACGGGCCTCGTCCTGGTCAACCCGTGGCTGTCGCTGCCGCTCCTCGCGCGGCGGCTGCTCGCCGCCGCCGAGGTGGCGGCCGGCATCGAGGCGGCGTCGACCGCGGGCGCGGCCGACGGCGACGCCGCCGCCACCGCCGACGCCGCCTTCGCCCTCGTGAACCCCAAGGCGCTCTTCGACGCCCTCGAGTTCCCCACGCCCGCTGCCAGGCTGCGCCTCGAGCACGTCGACGCGGAGGCGCTCCTCGGGCCGCAGGAGGAGGACGCCTCCGACGAGGTGTGGCACCTCGAGGTCCTCGACCGCCTTGGCGAGCTCGAGCTCACGGGCATCAAGACGGTGATCCTGGCGGGCGTGAACGACGGCACCTCGTACCCGGAGCAGGTCGAGGCGGCGTTGCCGCTCGTCCCCAGCGGCCTCGTCAGCCTTGTGCCGGGGGGGCACTACCCGTGGCTCGACGACCCGGAGACCTTCACCGAGGTCCTGCAGCTGGCGCTCGATGACCTGACGGCGGACGCGGCGTCGTGAACGGCGCCCCGCCGCGCCGCGCCGGCGCGTGCTACCCTCCGCGGGTGCTGCAACCCGACGAGAGGGTCGCCTCGGTGCACGAGGTCACGCCGCGCTGGCTGGCGGAGCGCGGCCTGGACGGGCTCCTCGTCGACCTCGACGACACGTTGCTCCCCGCGGCCGCCGAGCGCGTGGACGAGAGCGTCTACGCCTGGTTCCATGGGCTGAGAGAGGCGGGCGTGCGGCTGGCGATACTATCCAACGGCGAGACGGGGCGTGTCAGGGCGGTGAGCGAGGCGGCCGGCGTTCCGGCGCTGGCGCTAGCCGGCAAGCCGTTCGGCCGGGCGTTCAAGCGCGGCCTGCGCCTCATCGACCTGCCGGCCCACCGGACGGCCATGGTGGGCGACCAGTTGTTCACCGACGTGCTCGGCGCCAAGCGCGCCGGACTCAGCGCCGTCCTGGTGACGCCACTGTCGCCGGGTAAACTTCCTCATACCAGGCTCGCCAGGCGACTGGAAAGATGGGTGTTGGGCTGTGCGAAGCGAGGAGAGATGAGCGAGGACAGATGACCGTGGCCGTCCTATCGATCGGCGACAAGAGGCTCGGGGCAGTGCTGCTCGAGCGCGGCTTCGTCACCGACGACGCATTGCAGCAAGCCATCGCGCGCCACGCGGAGGTGGGGGGTCGGCTCGCCGACATCCTCGTCAACCTCGGCATCCTCTCCGAGCAGCGCATCGCGCGGGCCGTGGAGGAGTCGATCGGCATCCCGCTCGTCAACCTGCCGCGCGTCGACATCATGGCCGACTCCCTGGCGAAGGTGCCGGCCGAGCTGGCCGCTGAGTTGCGCGCCGTGCCGTTCGCCATCGACCAGGACCGCCTCCGTGTCGCGTTCGTCGACCCGCTCGACGCGCTCGCCATCGAGGAGGTGGAGGACGCCTCCGGTTGCCTCGTCGAGCCGTACCTCGCGCTGCAGAAGGAGATGCAGTGGGCGCTGGCCACCTACTACCCGGAGCTGGGGCTCGAGCCGCCCGTCGACCTCGAGATCGACCCGTCGCAGCGCCTCGGCAACCTGGCGGTGAGCGCCGGCTTCCTGACGGCCGCGCAACTGAACGAGGCCATCGAGGAGCAGCAGCGCACCGGCGGCCTGTTGGGCCGCATCCTGGTGGCGCACTCGCACCTGAGTGAGGAGCAGCTCACGCGGCTCCTCGCCGAACAGTACGGGCTGCCGTTCGTGGCCGAGCTCTCCGACGAGCCGGCGACGGAGAAGCTGGCGGCCAACCTGCTCAGGCTCGACGCCGTGCAGTTCTCGGCCGTGCCGTACCGCATGGACGGCTCGACGCTCGTGATGGCCATCGCCGACCCGCGCCGCATGGCCGACGTCGAGTCGATCGTGCCCGGCGAGGTGTCGTTCGTGGCGACCCCCGGACCCGAGGTGCAGGCGCGCATCGACGAGATGTACGCCCAGGACCAGGGCAGGTTGGGCGAGACGCTGCTCCAGAACCGCCGCCTCAAGCGGGAGCAGCTGAGGCGGGCGCTGGAGGAGCAGGCGCGGCTCGGACGCATCAAGCCGCTCGGTGAGATCCTCGTGGACCTCGGCTACGTCACGCAGTCGGACGTGGACGAGGCGCTCAACAAGCAGCGCTCCGGTGGGGGACGCCTCGAGGACACCCTCGTGCAGTCGGGCAAGATCAGCCCCGACATGCTGGCGCGCAGCCTCGCCATGCAGCTCGGCTTCGAGTTCATCGAGGAGAACACGCGCATCGACCCTTACGCGGTGAGCCTCGTGCCCGAGCCGACGGCCAGGCGCTACTCGGCCATGCCCGTGCGCCTCGACGGCGACGTGCTCGTCGTGGCCATGAAGGACCCGCGGCACGTGTTCGCCCTCGACGACATCCACCTGATCACGGGCCGCGAGATCCGCCCGGCCGTGGCCACCGAGGAGTCCCTCACGCGCATGCTCAACCGGTTCTACCGGGAGGGCACCGACATGGAGGAGCTCGCCAAGGCGGTGGTCGAGGAGGTCGGCGCCGGGGCGGCGCAGGAGTCGGAAGACACGAGCGCCATCGACGACAACGCGCTCGTCAAGGTCGTCAACAACATCATCCGCGAAGCGATCATCAACGACATCTCCGACATCCACATCGAGCCGCGCCCCGACAAGGTCATCGTGCGCGTGCGCAAGGACGGCACCCTGCGCGAGTACATGACCATGCCGAAGGTGACCGCGCCGGCGCTGTCGTCGCGCATCAAGATCATGGGCGGGCTGAACATCGCGGAGCGGCGCCTGCCGCAGGACGGGCGCGTCAGGTTCCGCGACAAGAACGTCGAGGTCGACCTGCGCCTCTCCACCCTGCCCACCGTGTACGGCGAGAAGTCGGTCATGCGCCTCCTGCGCAAGGCGACCGACATCCCCGAGATCGAGCAGCTCGGCTTCGCGGACTACAACTACCAGCGCTTCACGGACGTCATCCAGAAGCCGTACGGCATGTTCCTCATCACGGGCCCCACGGGTTCGGGCAAGTCGTTCACGACCTTCTCCATCCTCAAGCGGCTGGCCACGCCGGAGGTGAACGTCACCACCATCGAGGACCCCGTCGAGTACGAGATCCCCGGCATCAACCAGACGCAGGTGAACGTCAAGGCGGGCCTCGACTTCGCGCGGGCGCTGCGCTCGTTCCTGCGCCAGGACCCGGACATCATCATGGTCGGCGAGATCCGCGACCACGAGACGGCCAAGATCTCGATGGAGGCCGCCCTCACGGGTCACCTGCTCATCGCCACGCTGCACACCAACGACTCCGCCGGCGCCATCACGCGCCTGCAGGAGATGGGCATCGAGCCGTTCAACGTGTCGGCGTCGCTCATCGGCGTCTTGGCGCAGCGCCTCGTCAGGCGCGTGTGCCGCGAGTGCAAGGTGGCGTCGACGCCGGACCCCGAGGTGCTCAGGCGGCTGGGTCTCACCGAGCGCGAGACGGCCGGCAAGAGCCTCTTCCGCGGCGTGGGGTGCGAGAAGTGCGGCGGCAGCGGCTACAACGGTCGTTACGCCATCCACGAGCTGCTGGTGGTCGACGACGAGATCGAGAAGGCGATCGTGCAGGAGGCGTCCACCTTCGAACTGCGCGAGTTGGCCATCAAGCGCGGCATGAAGTCGCTGCGCGACGACGGCATCAACAAGGCGTTCCAGGGGATCACCACGCTCGAAGAGGTGCTGGCCCGCACCGCCGAGTGACGCTAACGGGGGCGGCCGCGACGGGCGCCCGGCCGAGAGGACGATAGACGATGGCAGACCAGATCCGTTCCACGCAGATCCAAGCGGACATTGTCGACCTGCTCAAGCTGGCCATCGAGCGGCGCGCCTCCGACCTGCTCCTCACCGTCGGCTTGCCCCCGATGCTGCGCCTCGACGGCGAGTGGCGCCCCACCGAGTACGAGGTGCTCACCGCCACAATGACGCGGCGCCTCATGTACGCGCTCATGGACGAGAAGAAGCAGCGGAACTTCGAGGAGCGCAAGGACCTCGACTTCTCCTTCAGCCTCTCCGGCCACGGGCGCTTCCGCGTCAACGTCTTCATGCAGCGCGGCTCGGTCGGCGGCGTCATGCGCACCATCGCCGACGAGGTGCTCACCTTCTCTGACCTCGGGTTGCCGCAGGAGGTGGCCGAGGTGGCCCGCTACCCGCGCGGGCTCGTGCTGGTGACGGGCCCAACGGGCTCCGGCAAGTCGACCACTCTCGCCACCATGCTGGACCTCATCAACACGGAGTACGCCAAGCACATCGTCACCATCGAGGACCCCATCGAGTTCTTCCACCGGCACAAGACCTCGATCGTGAACCAGCGCGAGGTGGGCGAGGACACCGCCGGCTTCCAGGCCGCGCTGCGCAGCGTGCTGCGTCAGGCCCCCGACGTCATCCTCGTGGGCGAGATGCGCGACTTCGAGACGATCGGCGCCGCCGTGACGGCCGCCGAGACCGGTCACCTCGTGATGGGCACCCTCCACACCAACACGGCGTCCGAGGCCATCGATCGCATCATCGACGTCTTCCCAGAGGCGCAGCAGGCGCAGGTGCGCGTGCAGCTCGCCAACAACCTGCAGGCCATCCTGACGCAGCAGCTCATCCCGCGCGCCAGCGGCGACGGCCGCGTGCTCGCCTACGAGTTCCTCCTGGCCACGGCGGCGGTGCGGAACCTGATCCGCGAGGGCAAGACGCACCAGATCCCGGCCCAGATCCAGATGGGCGGGCAGGCGGGCATGGTGACCATGGACGCCAGCCTCGCGGAACTCCACCTGCGGCGCGCCATCAGCTTCGAGCAGGGCCTGGCCCGCGCCGTCGACCAGAAGGAGTTCGAGCGCCTCGTCAGCACGGGCGGCCACGCGCAAGGCGCGGTGGCGCCCTCGGGCCCGCGAGCGGCCACGCCGCCCACGCCGCCCGCCGGCGGGCGCGGCGCGCCGCCCCAACTGGGCCGCAGCGGCCGCGGTTGAGGGCGCGCCGCGGCGCCGCCTCCCGCGGCGCCCCCAACTTGACGCTCACCGGCGCCGCTCATATACTTCGCCGCATGACCCGCTTGCGTCGGCAGAGCGTTCGGTGCGTGCGGCGGCGCCTGGCCCAGATCCAGGCGCGGGCCGTGGTGCTCCTAGCTCGGCGGGCGGCGTGAGCAGGCGCTGACGCGGCCCAGCAGGCCGCAGCGACCGATAGCTTCACGACCCCCGGCCTCACCCGCGGCTGGGGGTCGTCCTCTTCCACCACGGCGGGCAGCAGACAGGAAGGTCCCATGAGTCAACCCAGGAGCCTGTTCGACAAGGTGTGGGAGTCCCACACGGTGGGCCGGTTGCGCAACGGCCAGGACCAGTTCTTCATCGACACCCACCTCATCCACGAGGTCACGAGCCCCCAGGCGTTCGGGATGCTCAAGGACCTCGGCGTCAGCGTCCTCATGCCGGAGCGGACCTTCGCGACGGTCGACCACATCGTCCCCACCCACACGCGCGTCGAGCCGTTCGCCGACCCGTTGGCGGCGGCCATGATCGCGGAACTCCGCAAGAACACCGCCGCCAACGACATCACGTTCTTCGACGTGGGCGGCGGCAAGCAGGGGATCGTCCACATGGTGGGTCCCGAGCAGGGCATCACGCAGCCGGGCACGACCATCGCCTGCGGCGACTCCCACACGAGCACCCACGGCGCGTTCGGCGCCATCGCCTTCGGCATCGGCACCTCGCAGGTGCGCGACGTGCTCGCGACCCAGACCCTCGCGATGAGCAAACCGAAGCTGAGGCGCGTCGAGGTGAACGGCGCCCTCCCACCCGGCGTCTACGCCAAGGACGTGATCTTGCACATCATCCGCACGCTGGGCGTCAAGGGGGGCATCGGCTACGCGTACGAGTACGCCGGCACGACCTTCGACGCCATGAGCATGGAGGAGCGCATGACGGTGTGCAACATGTCGATCGAGGGCGGCGCGCGCTGCGGCTACGTGAACCCGGACGACACGACGTTCGCCTACCTCGAGGGGCGCCCGTACTCGCCGGTGGGCGCCGAGTGGGACGCGGCGGTCGCTCGGTGGCGCGCGCTGGCCTCCGAACCGGGCTGCCGTTACGACGACGTGGTCGTCTTCGACGCCGCCGACGTGCCACCGACCGTCACCTGGGGCCTCAACCCCGGCCAGGCCATAGCCATCGACGAGCTCGTGCCCACCGTCGACGGGTCGCCGGAACACGACCGGGCCGCCGTGGCGGAGGCACTCGCGCACATGAAGCTGACGGGTGGCGCGCCCATCAAGGGCACCAAGGTCGACGTCGCCTTCTTCGGCTCGTGCACCAACGCGCGCGTGTCCGACTTCGCCCTCGTCGCCGAGGCGATCGCCGGGCACAAGGTGCACCCGAGCGTCAAGGCCATCGCGGTGCCCGGCTCGCACCTGGTGAAGCTCGAGTGCGAGCGGCTCGGCATCGACAAGGTGCTGAAGGAGGCCGGCTTCGAGTGGCGCGAGGCGGGCTGCAGCATGTGCCTCGCCATGAACCCGGACAAGCTCGAGGGGGACCAGCTTTGCGCCTCCTCCAGCAACCGCAACTTCAAGGGGCGCCAGGGCTCGCCGAGCGGGCGCACCGTGCTCATGAGTCCCGTCATGGTGGCCGCCGCCGCCGTGACGGGCGTGGTGGCCGACGCCCGCGAGGTGTTCGGCGCCAGGAAGGGGGTGGCCTGAATGGCTCTCGCCAAGATCACCGAGGCGCGCGGCACCGCCGTGACGCTGCCGGCCGACGACATCGACACCGACCGCATCATCCCGGCCCGCTTCCTCAAGGCCGTCACCTTCGACGGCATGGGTGAGGCGCTGTTCATCGACGAGCGTTTCGCCGAGGACGGCAGCAGCAAGCACCACCCCCTCGACGACCCCCGCTTCGCGGGCGCGAGCATCATGATCACGGGCGAGAACTTCGGGTGCGGCTCCAGCCGCGAGCACGCCCCGCAGGCCATCCAGCGCGCGGGCTTCGTGGGCATCGTGGCGGGCTCGTTCGCGGAGATCTTCTTCGGTAACGCCACCACCCTGGGGCTGGTCTGCGCCGTGGTCGACGAGGCGGGGCGCGAGGAGTTGGCAGCCGCGGTCTCCGCCGACCCGACCACCGAGGTCGTCATCGACTTGGTCGCGCAGGAGGTGCGCGCCGCCGGCCGCACCTACCCGGCACGGTTCCGGGAGTCGGCCCGCGAGGCGCTGCTGACCGGCTACTGGGATCCCATCGGCGAGCTGCTGGAGGGCGTCGAGGCCGTCAAGGCCACGGCGCGCGCCCTCGGGCACGGGGAGAGGGTGGCGCGGTGAGCTACAAGATCGCGGTCCTGCCGGGCGACTTCATCGGGCCCGAGGTGATAGACGCCACGCTCGTGGCGCTCGAGGCGCTGGGCGCGAGGCACGGCCTCGAGTTCGAGTTCGAGCGCCTGCCATTCGGCGGCAGCGCCATCGAGAGCCACGGCGAACCACTGCCGCAGGTCACGCGCGCCGCGGCGGCGGCGGCCGACGCGGTGCTCATGGGCTCGGCCGGCGGCCCGGTCGGCGATCACCCCTGGAACAGGCTCCCGCGCGAGAAGCGCGTCGAGTCGGGCATCCTCGCCCTGCGGCGCCACCTCGAGGTGTTCGCCAACCTCCGGCCGGTCCGGGTGTTCGACGGCCTGGAACGCCTCTCGCCCCTCCGTCCGGAGCGGGCGCGCGGCACGGACCTCCTCATCATCCGCGAGCTGACCGGCGGCATCTACTTCGGCAAGCCCGCCTACGTCGAGGCGGACCGCGGCGTGAGCACAATGGTGTACGAGCGCCACGAGGTCGAGCGCATCGCGCGGGTGGCGTTCGAGACGGCGCGGAAGCGCCGCGGCCACGTGACTAACGTGGACAAGGCGAACGTGCTCGACGTGTCGCAGTTCTGGCGCGACGTCGTGGTTGATCTGCACGCGCGGGAGTTCCCCGAGGTCGGGCTCGATCATCTCTACGTCGACAACGCCGCCATGCAGATCGTGCGCGACCCGCGGGCCTTCGACGTGCTCGTCATGGGCAACCTGTTCGGCGACATCCTCTCGGACCTTGCCGCCGTCATCCCCGGCTCGCTCGGGCTGCTCCCCTCCGCCAGCCTGGGCGGCGCCGTCGGGCTCTACGAGCCCGTTCACGGCAGCGCCCCGGACATCGCCGGCAAGGGGATAGCCAACCCGGTGGGCACGATGCTGTCGGCGGCGATGATGCTGCGCTTCGGGCTGGGCGAGCCCGACGCCGCCGACGCGCTGGAGGCGGCCGTGCAGGCGGCGCTGGCGGACGACCCGACCACCGACCTGGGCGGCAGCCGCACCACGGCCGCCTTCACGGCAGCGGTGGTGGCAGGGCTGGCGGCTCCTCGGCGGGCGGCTCAGGCCGGGGGCGCGGCGGCACCCAGGTAACCGCTCAGGGCGGCCGCCAGGACGAGCGCCACGGCGCAGGCGGCCGCCACGGCAAGCGTCACCTCCACCGCCAGGCTCCCGAGGGTGAGGCCACCGGCGGCCCTGGGCGCGCCGAGGGCCGCCAGCAGCGACCGCTCGCCGCGGCGCGCCCGGCCGCGGCGCGCCACGGCCAGCAGTAGCAACGCCGCCGAGGCTGTGGCGGCCACCAGCGCCACCGTCAAGGCCGCGCGCCGGCGCGCGGCGGCGGCCGTGAGCACGCCCAGGCTGTACTCGGTCGCCGTCAGGACGCTGCCGCCGCCGGGCCGGCTCGCGAGGCGGTCGACCACCGTGGGCACGTCGCTGCCCGCCGTCAACCTCACGAAGATCGTGTCGAGCGTCCTGTCCTCGAACGCGGCGGCGTATCCCTCGAGGTCGAGGTAGGCGGCGTCGCCGCCCCCCGCCGCCTCGACCAGCGCGACCACCCTGAAACCGCGCTCGCCCGCCGCCGTGGTGAGGGGGAGCTCGTCGCCCACGCCCACCCCGAGGCGCCGTGCCAGGGGCGGTGACAGGGCGACCACGTCGCCCTCCGTCAGTCGTGCGGCGCCGGGTGCGTGACCGGACGCTCCATCGACGACCCGCAGGCGCCCGGCGCCGCCGACCGGACCGGGGTCGAGGGCCACGAGCGGTACCGCCCGCCCGAGCGAGAGCGCGGAGGCGCGCCTCAACGCGGCCGTCTCCGCCACGTCGGGGATGGCCTCCACCTCGCTCAGCGTGTCGAGCGTGAGCCGACTCCCTGCCTCGGCCGCTGCCACGCGCACGTCCCACGTGACCGCGTCGGCCACGCGCGCCTGGAGGGCCCTCGCCGTGGCCGGGGCGGCGGCGCGCAGCGCGATGACGGCGGCCAGGGTGACGGCGAGCGCGGCGACCGTGAGCGCCGCGCGCCGCTTGGCGCGCGCCAGCTCGGCGGTCGCGACCCGCACGGCAAGCGGCGCCGCGCGCGACCTCCGCGCCGCCGCGGCGGTCACCACGAAGAGCAGCTCCAGGGCGAGGGCCAGCAGCCACGTCGTGGCCGCTGCCGCAAGCAACCAGGCGGCGAGAGCCGCGCCCGGGGCGACACGCACCCCGTGCTCCTGGCCGTCGACCCGCGCCAGGGCCAGCAGCCAGCCCCCGAGGCGCGCGCCGGCGAGAAGGCCGATGGCGGCGCCGGCCACCAGCAGGACGGCCGGCGCGAGCGAGCCGGCCCAGCGCCGCGGCCCCGCCGCCGCACCCAGCGCGGCCAGCACGGCTCGCTCCGCGCCGCGCTCGCGACCGACCTCCGCCCACCAGCCGGTGGACGCCAGCGCCACCGCCACCAGCGAGATCCCGCCGGCCACGGCGGTCTCTGGGTCCAGCGCCGCCCGCGCCACCCAGCCGGCCGTCGCCAACGCCGCGCCGAACGTGGCCGTGGCGAGGGCGAGCGCCAACCCGACGGGCCGGCGCGCGTGCTGGCGCCACCCGAGCCAGGCCAGGGCGACGAGCGACCGCCCCCGCTCGGCCCGGGTCACGCCGGCGCCGCTCCGGCCGCCGCGGTGCCCGCCTCGCGCGCGCCCGCGACGGCCGCGCCCGTCACGCCGCCTCCAGCGCCCCGGACCGCAGCCGGACCTCGCGGTCGGCGTGAGCGGCGACCGCCACCCGCGAGGTGGCGACCACCACCGTGCGCCCCTCGACGGACGCCAGCCGCCGCAGCCACCGCAACACGCCCTCGGCCGCCGCCGGCTCGAGCCCCTCCGTCGGCTCGTCGAGCAGCAGCACCTGGGCGCTGGTGACGCAGGCCCGCGCCACGCGCGCGAGCTGACGCGCCCCGGCGGTCGCCTCCTCGGGCGCGAGGGTCTGCGCCGCGCCGGTCACGCCGGCCAGCCGCAGCACCTCCGCGGCGCGCTCGAGGGCGACACCGCGGGGAGCGCCGGCGAGCAGCAGCGGCAACGCCACGTTCTCGCGCAGGTCGAGCGCGTCGACGAGCGGCATGTCGGGCAGCGCGATCCCCAGGTGCGCGAAGCGGAAACGCGCGACGGCCGCGCCACGCAGCGCACCCACGGCCACGCCGGCCACGCTCACCGTCCCGCTCGCCGGTCGCTCGAGCCCGGCGATGAGCCGCAGCAGCGCGCTCTTCCCCGCCCCGGGCAGGCCCGTCACGGCCACGAACTCGCCCGGCCGGAGCGCCAGGGTGATGCCGGGCCCGCCGGCGCCGTTGCCGGCGGCGCTCACCCCCTCGAGCCGCACCGCCGGGGCGGGGGCGACGTGGGCGCCCGGACGCGGCGGGAGGTGGGGGCGGGTCAACTCGCCTCTCCCCGCCGGGCCGCCATGAGGGTCGTCTCACAGTGGTCCAACCACCGCAGGTCGGCCTCGCAGTGGAAGATGGCCGCGTCGAGCAGCAGGGTCTCCATCTCGGCGCCGCGGTCCGGCGGCGTCTGCTCCGCCCCGGGCGCCACCTCGGCCAGGTCGTTCCTGGCGCGCGTCAGCTCGCGCAGGTGGCGCGAGTAGCTGCGCCTGTGCGCCGCGACGAGCGCCAGCGACTCCTCCAGCGGCCGGTCGGTCATGACGGCGAGGCGCACGAAGAGCTCGTCGCGGAGGGGCCTGACGCGCGCCTCCCCGCCCTCGAGCCACGCCGCCAGCGCGCGGCGGCCGGGCTCGGTCACCGCGTAGACCTTGCGGTCGGGGGCGGAGTCGTGCGCCTCGACCTGATGGCTCACGAGCCCCTCGGCCTCGAGCGCGTCGAGCGACTGGTAGATCTGCCCAGGGTTGAGGCGCCAGAAGCCGCCCGTCGCCCGCTCGAACGTGCGCCTGAGCTCGTAGCCGTGCTGCGAGCGGCGAGCAAGGATGCCCAGCAGCCCGTACTTGACCGACATGTGCCGCGACTCTAGCACGGCGCCCTCGGACCAGAACCGGGCGCCCGCGCCAGGAGGGCGGTTATACAATGCCCGCTACGGAGGAGCAGCTCATGCCGACCGGGAAGAACCAGCCACCCCACCAACGCCACAGCGCGGCCACCACTCAAGGTGACCAGCGCGCGCCGAACCGCGCCATGCTGCGCGCCGTCGGGTTCACGGACGCCGACTTCGACAAGCCGATCATCGGGATAGCCAACGGCCACAGCACCATCACCCCCTGCAACTCGGGCCTCGGCGACCTGTCGCTGGCGGCGGAGGCCGCCATCCGCGCGGCCGGCGGCATGCCCCAGCTGTTCGGCACCATCACCATCTCCGACGGGATCTCGATGGGCACCGAGGGCATGAAGTGCTCGCTGGTGTCGCGCGAGGTCATCGCCGACAGCATCGAGACGGTCGGGCGGGGCCAGAGCATGGACGGCATGCTGGCGGTGGGCGGCTGCGACAAGAACATGCCGGGCGCCCTCATCGCCCTGGCACGCCTCGACATCCCCAGCATCTTCGTCTACGGCGGCACCATCAAGCCGGGCCACCACGACGGTCAGGACCTCACGATCGTCAGCGTCTTCGAGGCGGTGGGCGCGCACGCCGCCGGCCGTATGGACCTGCCGACCTTCCAGGCCATCGAGCGCTCCGCCTGCCCCGGCCCCGGCTCGTGCGGCGGCATGTACACCGCCAACACCATGTCGTCGGCCATCGAGGCCATGGGCATGAGCCTGCCGTACTCGAGCACCATGGCGGCGGTCGACGACGAGAAGCGCGTGAGCGCCGAGGAGAGCGGCCGGGCGCTCGTCGAGCTGATCCGCAAGAACATCACGCCCCGCCAGATCATGACCAAGGAGGCGTTCGAGAACGCCATCCGCGTCATCATGGCGGTGGGGGGCAGCACCAACGCCGTCCTGCACCTCCTCGCCATCGCCCACGCCATGGACGTGCCGCTCACCATCGACGACTTCGAGGAGCTCAGGCGCACCACGCCGGTGCTCTGCGACCTGAAGCCGTCGGGGCGCTACGTGGCCACGGACCTCAACGACGTGGGCGGCATCCCGCTCGTCATGCGCATGCTCCTCGACGCCGGGTTGCTGCACGGCGACTGCCTCACCTGCACCGGCAAGACGGTGGCCGAGAACCTCGCCGACGTGTCGGGCACGCCGCCGGCGGGCCAGGACGTCGTGCACGGCTTCGACCGGCCGCTCTACCCGCACGGGCACCTGAACATCCTGCGCGGCAACCTCGCGCCCGAGGGCGCCGTCGCCAAGACCACCGGCCTGAGCCACACGCGCATCAGCGGGCCCGCTCGCATCTACGAGAGCGAGGAGGAGTGCCTCGCCGCCATCCTTAGCGACCAGATCAGGGCCGGCGACGTCATCGTGATCCGCTACGAGGGACCCAAGGGCGGACCCGGCATGCGGGAGATGCTCTCCCCCACCAGCGCCATCATCGGCCGCGGCCTGGGCGACTCGGTCGGCCTGATCACCGACGGGCGCTTCTCGGGCGGCACCTACGGCTTCGTGGTCGGTCACGTGGCGCCGGAGGCGGCCGTGGGTGGACCCATCGCCCTGGTCCACGAGGGCGACACCATCACCATCGACTCGGAGCACAACCTGATCCAGCTCGAGGTCGCCGACGACGAGCTGGCGCGGCGCCGCGCCGCCTGGACGCCGCCGGCGCCCCGCTACCAGCGCGGCGTGCTCGCGAAGTACGCCAAGCAGGTGTCGAGCGCCTCGGTGGGCGCCGTCACCGACTGAGGGCAGTTCGGCGCGGCCGGGAGGTCGAACGCATGCGGGTCACGATATTCAACGAGTACCTTCACGAGCTGCGCAGCGAGGCCGTGAAGCGCGTGTACCCCGACGGGATCCACGCGGTGCTGGCTGAGGCGCTGAGGCGCCTCGCCGGGGCCGATGTCACCGTCGCAACGTTGCGGCAGCCGGAGCACGGCCTGAGCGCCGAGGTCATCGACGCCACCGACGTCCTCTTCTGGTGGGGGCACATGGCGCACGACGAGGTGGCCGACGAGGTCGTCGACCGCGTGCAGCGCGCCGTCCTGGGAGGGATGGGCTTCGTGGCGCTCCACTCGGCCCACTACTCGAAGCCGTTCCGGCGGCTGCTGGGCACCACCGCGTCGCTCAAGTGGCGCGAGGCCGACGAGAAGGAGCGCCTCTGGAACCTGCAGCCGGCCCACCCGCTGACGGCGGGGCTCCCCGACCACTTCGAGCTCGAGCGCGAGGAGATGTACGGCGAGCGGTTCGACGTGCCCGACCCCGACGAGCTGCTCATGCTCTCCTGGTTCCAAGGTGGCGAGGTGTTCCGCAGCCTGGCCACGTGGCGGCGCGGGCACGGCACGGTCGTCTACTTCCGCCCCGGCCACGAGACCTACCCGACCTACCACGACGCCAACGTCCAGCGCGTCCTCGCCAACGCGGCCACCTACGCAGCGGCGCGCATCAGGCGGCCCGACGCGGGCAGCCCCGAGACGCCCGCGTTGGAGCCCGTGCCGAACCCCGGCAAGGAGGCCGTGCTGCACGCCACCACGCGCTCCCAAACGTGACGACGAGCGCGAGCCGGCCCCTGCGCGCCGCCATCGTCGGGGCGGGCGGCATCTCCGCCAACCATCACGCGGGCTACGTCGAGGCGGGAGTGGAGGTGGTGGCGCTCTGCGACCCGGCGCCGGCCGCCCTCGCTGCTCGCGCCGCGGCGTGGGGCGTCGCCCGGGCCTACCCCGATTACGAGGCGATGTTCGCCGCCGGTGGCTTCGACGTGGTGAGCATCGCCGCCCCCACCGCCGTCCATCACCCCGCCACGCTAGCGGCGGCCGCCGCCGGCGTCAGCGTGCTCGTCGAGAAGCCCATGGCGCTCGACCTGCGGCTGGCAGACGAGATGATCGCCGCCTGCAAGGAGGCCGGGGTCGTGTTGATGGTCAACCATCAGTTGCGCTCGAGCGGCCCCGGCAGCAAGGCGCGCGAGCTGATCGCGGCAGGCGCCATCGGCCGCGTGACGCACGTGCGGCTGAGGCAGGCGCACGACTGGGGCGGCGTCGGCGTGCGACCGTCGTTCGCCACCAAGGCCTCCTCGGGCGGCGGGACCCTGCTCGACAACGGCTGCCACCTCGCCGACCTGGCCCGCTACTTCGGCGGCACCGTGGCCGAGGTATACGCGCGCGTGGCGACCCTCAAGTACGCCGTCGAGGTCGAGGACACGGCGCACGTGAGCATGACCTACTCGGACGGCTCCCTCGGCCTGATCGAGGCCGCCTGGACGGCCACGGGCTGGGAGGAGGGCTTCTGGGTGTACGGCACGGAGGGCGCCCTCGAGTGCACCAACCGCTACGGGCCGCAGAACCTGCGCCACGTCTACCGCGCCTCGCCGGGAACCGCTTGGGACCGCACCGACGTCACCACCTTCGAGTTCACGGGCGCGCCGTCGCACACGCGCCACGTCCTGGCGTTCGTCGCCGCGGTGCGCGGGGAGGCGCCCGTGGTCTGTAGCGGCGAGGACGGCCGCGAGGCCGTGCGCCTGATCCTGGCGGCCTACGCCAGCGCCGCTGCCAACGCGCCCGTGCGGCTCGACGCGTTCGCGGGCTGAGCGTCGAAGGGGGTCATCGCATCATGTCGTTCGAGGAGTTCCGCGAGATGGTCGCCGAGATGCTCGACGAGATCCCCCAGGAGTTCCTCCGCGGGCTGGGCGGCGTGCACGTGCTGCCGGAGGCGCGAGTCGAGCCCGACTACGACGACGTCTACCGCATGGGAGAGTACCTGGATCCGGGAGCGGAGGACTTCTTGGGCGCCGGCGAGGGACTCGGGCGGCACGTGGCCATCTACTACGGTTCGTTCGTCGCCATCGCGGACGGCGACCCCGACTTCGACTGGGAGGACGAGGCGTGGGAGACCCTCACCCACGAGTTGCGCCACCACGTCGAGTCCCTCGCCGGCGAGGACTGGCTCGTGCAGGACGACGTCGAGCGCGCCCGCGACTTCCCTAGGCGCCGCTGACCCCACCCGTCGTCGCGCCCGCCAGGGTGGCGTCGGCCAGCACCCACCAGCCCGGGTGGCGCGCCGCCAGGAGCTCCGCCGTGCGCGCCGCGTGCTCGGCACCCGTGGCCACGCCGAAGCAGGTCGGCCCGCTGCCCGACATCAGGACGCCGGCCAGCCCAGCCTCTCGCAGTGCCGTCAAGACGCCCCTTACCTCCGGTCGCAGCCGCAGGACGCCCGGCTGCAACCCGTTGGGCCAGCCCGGCTCCTCCCCCGCCGCCAACCGCTCCAGGGCGCGCTCCAGACGCAGGCGCGGCGTGAACCCCATGAGGGCCTGGTAGGCGTCGCCCGCGCTGACCGCGAAGCCGGGGTTGGCGAGCACCAGGTGCAGCCGGGGGAGGTCGAGGCTCGCGAGCCGCTCGCCCCGGCCCTTGGCGAGGGCGGCGTGAGCGGTGCCCAGCATGAAGGGGACGTCGGAGCCGAGCCGCGCCGCCAGGGCCGCGGCGTCGACGCTGCCGGGTAAGAGTTCGGCGAGGAGCCTCAGGACGGCGCCCGCGTCTGCGGAACCGCCGCCCAGCCCGGCGCCAACGGGCACGCGCTTGTGTAGTGTCACCGTCACGGCCGCCCCGGGCGCGGCCGGGTCCGCCGCGCGCCGCGCCGCCAGGTAGTCGGTGGCCGCGCGGTGGGCCAGGTTGGCGCCGCCGTCCGTCAGGTCGGCGGCGGGCGTGCCGCCCTCGACGCTCAACCGCAGCGTCACCACGTCCTGCGAGGCGTCGGCCACGGCCACCGTCACGTCGTCGGCCAGCCCGACGCGCGCCATGGCAGTCTCGATCTCGTGGAAGCCGTCGCCGCGCCGCGCCAGCACGGCGAGACCCAGGTTGACCTTGGCGTGAGCCGACGCGCGGGCGCTAAAGACCTTGGCGGTCATCCGGGCGCGCCCCGCCGTGCGCGCCAGAGCGTCAGCAGCGCCTCCCCCAACGCCAGGTCGGCCTCGGTCGTGATCTTGTGCAGGAGCGGGCTGCCCTCGACCAGGGCGACGGGCGCGCCGAGCAGTCGCACGAGGGCGGCGTCGTCGGTGGCCTCGGCGCCCGCCGTCATGGCCGCGTCGTGCGCCCGCGCCAGGAGCTCGCGCCGGAACCCCTGCGGCGTCTGCACGGCCCTCAAGGCGTCCCGCGGCACCACCGCGCCGTCGGCGACGGAGACGATGGTGTCCGCGACCGGCAGGGCGGCGGTGGCAGCGCCCACGCGCGCCACGGCCGCCACCACGCGCTCCACGACCACAGCGGGCACGAACGGCCTGGCGGCGTCGTGCACGAGCACCACGTCGGCGGTCGTGGCCGCCAGCAGCGCCCGCACCGTCGCCTGGCGGCTGCTCCCGCCGACGACCACCGTGGCGGTGTCGCCCAGCAGCTCCCGCGCCGTCGCCTCCGTGCCCGCCGGCACGGCCACGATCACCTCGTCGACGAGGTCCACAAGTGCGGTCACGGCGTGCTCGAGCAGCGTGACCCCGCCCAGCTGCACGTACGCCTTGGGGCCCAGCCCCAAGCGCACGCCGCTGCCGGCGGCCGGCAGCAGCGCCGCCAGGCGGGGGCGGCGGAGGCTCACCACGAGGGTGCGCGCCTAATCGGGATGCCGAACGTCACGAGCACCAGGCTAACCCGCGCGCTCGTATACTCGCGCTGGGGGCGGAGGTGGTCCGAGGGTGACGGAGCGATCGAGGGTGAATGGGCGCGGCCGGAGCGCGCGCGGCCCCGCCGACGGCGTGCGCCTCCGCCGACGGCTCGAGGGGCGCGTGCTCGGTGGGGTGTGCGGCGGCATCGCCGAGCTCGTCGGCGCCGACGTCCGCACGGTGCGCGTGCTCTTCGTGCTGTCGGCGCCGCCGTCGCTCGGCACCACGTTCCTGGGCTACCTGCTGCTCTGGCTGCTGATCCCGACCGGGCCCGTCACCGCCGGCGCGGCCGACTGACGCTAGAGGTAGGCCGAGGCGCGGACCGGCCGCCAGGCCGGCGCCGAGCCGGGCGGACTCCCCGTCCGTCATGCAGGGCCGCGGGGCGCGGCGCCCCGCCTCAGACGAGCAGCCGGACCGGCTCCGCCAGCAGCTCCGCCACCCGCGCGAGCAGGCGGCTCCCCTGGGTCAGCGGGATGGAACCCGTGAGCGCCAGGGTGCTGCGGTAGCCGCCGACGTCCGAATCGTAGAGGATCCGCCCGAACGTCACCGTGGGGGCGTCCACGTCGAGGAAGGCCTCGTCGAGCTCGAACGCGCTCAGGTCGACCGCCACGAGCGCGACCTCGTCCTCCTCCGTGCCGGGCGCCTCGAGCTCCTCGGCGACGGCCACGAACGAGCGCGCCGCGGCGTCGTCGACGCGGCGCAGCCTGAGTTCGCCGTCGAGCTCAGCCAGTGCGACGTGGCCGCCCGTGAGGCCCACGTCGCGAGCCGCCTTGGCCACGGCCCGCAGCAGGAACGGCGCCACGGGCAGCGGCTCCTCCCTGCCCAGCTCGAGGCCGCACGCCAGTTGCGCCGCGGCGAGCGGGCTGACGTCGAGGTTGCGCCTGAGGAGCGTGGGCGTCCTCACGACTGGCAGGGCGCCGGCGACGAGCGTCTCGGGCGCGGCGCCGACGGGAGCCGGCCCGGCGTCGTCAGGGTCGACCTCGGCCAAGGCGTCCGCGTCGTGACCGTCCAAGGCGCTGACGTCCGCCACGAACTCGGTCTCCTCCATGGCGTCGAGCTCGGGCCCATCGACGGCCTCGATGTCGGCGCGGTCGAACCCCGCCTCGTCCGACACCCCAGCTAGGCTCTCCTCCGGCGCCGCCTCGGCTCCCCGCCACCCGGAGGACGCGCCCACCACCGGGGCGTCGGCCTCCTCGGGCGCCGCCTGCCACACGGAATCGGGGTCGACCGCGCGGGCGTTAGCGGCAGCTTCGTCCCCCTGGCCCGCGAGGCCCGCGGCGTCGGCGGCAGTCTCGTCCCACTGACCCGCGAGACCCGCGGCGTCGGCGGCAGTCTCGTCCCACTGACCCGCGAGACCCGCGGCGTCGGCGGCAGCTTCGTCCCCCTGGCCCGCGAGGTCCGTGCCGTCCACGGCCGTCTCGTCCCCGTGCCCCCCGAGACCAGCGGCGTGGGGGGCGTCCGAGGCGGCGCTCGCTGGCGCCGGAGCCTCGTCCCAGAGGGCGTCCCGTGCGTCGCCGGCGGGGTGAGGGTCGGTGGTCGCGTCGCCCTCGTCGTCTGTCTCCCAGAGGTCGGGCGCGCTCGTCGCGGCTGGGGCGTAGGGTTCGTCATCGAGCCGCAGGTCGCCCCCGAGCCAGGGGTCGCCCGCCTCGCCCTGCGAGGCGGCGGGCGCGGCCGGCTCGGCCTGCCACGCGCCGGCGCCCTCCGTCTCGGCGGGGACCGCCGGTTCCGGCGCGTGCCACGCCTCGTCGTCGGAGACGAGCAGGAGATCGTCGTCGTCGGGCGCCACGAAGGCGCGACCGTCCGAGAACGCGCCGGCCGCGTGGGCGGCGCCGTCGTGAGCGCCGGGCTCGTGCGCACCGGGCTCGTGGGCGAGGGCGTGGGGGTCGGCGGCATGGGAGTGGGCGGCCCAGGCGCCGTCGGCCAGGGGACCGCCCTCGCCGCCACCTGGCTCGACGCCGTCCGCGAGGCCGTGGCCGCCTTCGCCCGCGGCGCCCGTCGCGGGCACGGCGGCCAGCTCGTCATCGTCGTCGAGCAGGAAGAGGTCCTCGCCGATCTCCGGGGCGGTGCCCGGGTCCGTCACCCTGCCGGGGTCGAGCCGCGCGGCGCCGCTCGCCTCGCGGGCGGCGTCCCCGGAGCCGGGCGCCCGCGAGTAGTTGCCAACGGAGTCGACGCCGACCTCGGTCCAGGACTCCATGCCCTCGGGGAGCGGCTCGGGGGTCGGGTCGAGCGCCTCCTCGCCGGCCATGACGCGCGCGAGGTAGTCGAGCACGTCACGCTCGACCACCGAGCCGTTGGGGCCGGAACCGGTGAGGCGCTGCCAATCAACGTTGTTCTGCTCGGCCAGGCGGCGGGCCAGGTGGGAGATCTCGGGTTCGCTCACGGGCGCTCCTCCAGGGCGGGTTGGCTGAATCCGGCGACCTGCACTTGGCGCTCCGTGCCGTCACCCGAATGGCGCAAGATGTTGTGGAGTATAGCGCGCAGGACGCTCCGGCGCTTCCGGCAAATCCCACAACTTCCGGCGCCGCGCCGCGCCCGCGTGCCGCTGCCTCGCCGTCAGGGACGCCAGGCCTGGAAGAAGACGTCGTCGATGTAGGTCTGCAGCATCGCGCCCTCGCCGTAGACGAGGATGCTGGTGGTCACGCTCTGGCCGGCGGCCACACGCCTGTCGAGCGCCACGCGTTCCCCCTGGTCGTCGGTGACCACGAGGCGGAGCTGGTAGGGCTGCTCCAGCAGCCGCTTGACCCCCATGTTGGTGGGGTCGAACGTGAACGGCACGAGGCGGCTGCCGTCGGAGGGCGTGCCGGCCGTGCCACCGCCGGTCCCCGTCGGGCCCTGGCCGGACGCCGAGCCTTGCGAAGAACCCTGGCCCGCCACGCCACCCCTGCCGCCGCCGAAGAGGTCGAACGGCTCCGCCGGGGGCGCTCCGTTGACGGTGAGGAAGACCGGCGTGCCCGGCAGCGTGTAGCCGTCGGGCACGGCGGCGACGACGCCCTCTGGCAGTCCGGCGTCGGTCACGTAGGTGACGGTGCCGACGACGAGCTGCGCCGCGCTCAGCGCGAGCTGGGCGCGCCACTGGGGCATGCCGATCACCTCCGGGACCTTCACGGCGCTGGAGGTCGACAGGGAGTACTGGACCATCACGGGCGTGCCGGGCGGCACCGCCGCGCCGGGCGCGGGCGCGGTCGCCACGACGGTGCCCGGCCGCGCGAAGGAGACGCTGGACGCGATCGTCTCGACGCGCCCGAAGCCGAGCTTCGTCAGCTCCTGCACGGCCTTGTCGAGGTCGGTCCCGACCAGGTCGGGGACGATCACCGGCTCCCGCCCGGGACCCGAGCTGACGGTCAGGTCGAGCGAGCCCCCCTCGCCGAGGCGCTGCCCGCCGCCGGGGGACTGGGCGACGACCGTGCCGGCCGGGTGGGCGCTGGGAGCGTAAGTGGTCGTGCCCAGCGGCACGTTCAGCTCGGCGGCGCGCGCCACGGCGGCCGCCTCCGCCACGCCGACGAGGTCGGGCAGCACCGCGGCCGCGGGTGGGGTGTTCACGCCCAGGTGGACGGTCCTGAGGCGTTTCACGACGGCGCCGGGTTGCGGCGACTGGGACGTGACGGTTCCCGCCTCGACGCCCTCGACGTGTTCGACGAACGTGACGGGCTCGAAGCCGAGTGCGCGCAGCTGCCTGGCGGCCTGGTCGAACGGCGTGCCGACGAGGTTGGGCAAGGCCTGCTCCGGCACGGAGAAGTACCGTGCCGCGTCGAACGCGACGATCACCGTCAACGCCACGAGGCCGACGGCCGAGGCGAGCAACCAGCCCACGGCGCGGGGGCGATGCGCCTGGTCTATGGGGGTGTGGCGCGCTGCCATCCGGGCACTCTATCACGCGAGCCACGCGCCCGATGAGCGCCGAAACACGTGGCAGACGCGCAAACTCGCGCGGCGCCCGGACCCGGGCGGAGGGGCGCGCGCGCCGCCCCGGGCCCTGGTGCCCGAGGTGGGGCGGAGCGGGGCTAGCATGGGGCATGCAGCGCGGTCACGCCACCATCCCCAGCGGCACCCTCGGCCACCTGACCCGCGCGGAGGTAGACGCCGCGTGGGAGCTGACGGCGCTATCGCGCCTGCTCGAGCTCGGCGAGCGCTGGCGCGGGCTGGCGGTCCCGGCCGGGTTCGAGGAGCGGTTCTACCGCCTCAACAGCCTGCCGCACCAGCTCCTCGCCCTGTACCGCGGCCTCGACCCGACGGACCCCGACGAGGACATCGTCGAGGAGGCGGAGCCTGCCGCCACCGCCATGGTGACGCAGCACTACCTGCTCGACGAGAGCGTCGACCTCCTCTACGACTCGCTCGATGGCGACGGCCCGACCACGGTGCGGCGGGCCGGCCGCGCGGGCGGTCACGCCGCGACCGGCCGCCGGGCAGTGTTGCTGGCGGTCAAGCGCCTCTACCGCGACGACTGGACGACGGCGGCGGTCATGGAGCGGCTGGCAGCTACCGCCAGGCTCGGCCTGGAGGCGCGGCCCGTCCTGATCACGCCGGCGCCGGAGCGGGTCGACCCCGCCTTGGCGACCCGGTTGGGTGCCCTGCTCGGCCAGGCCGTGCGGGCCTGGGTCGACGAGGAGGGCGCGCTCGTCCGGCTGGCGCCCGCCTGAGAGGGCCCATGGCGCCCGGTGGGCGCGTTCACTTCCTGACGCTCTGGGGCGTCACCGCCGCCTTGGCCTGGGTCGTGTTCTCGAAGGTCACGAAGGCGCTCGGGTTCGTCTCGGCCAGCAGCTTGAGGGCGGCGGGGACCCGCCGGCGGGGGATGACGGAGAAGAGCACCCTGACGTCGCCGTCGCGGCCGCGAGCGTTCAGCTCGGTGACGTAGTAGCCCGCGGCGCGCAGCGCCTCCTCCACGGGAGCGGAGCCCACCGGCGTCACGACCCGCATCATCGAGTCGCCCAGAGCGAGCCAGCGCTCGATGCTCACCCCGAGCATGGTGCCCGTGGCGTACCCGGCGGCGTAGGCGACGAACTTGACGGGCGAGTCGAGGTTGGCAAGCACCTGCGCCGCCGCCACCAGCCACACGAGCGACTCGAAGAAGCCGAAGAGGCCCGCCAGGCGTCGCTGGCCGCGCACCAGGAAGCCGATGCGGAGGGTGCCGAGCGACACGTCGACGATGCGCAGCCCGAAGATGAGCAGCGCGGCGAGCGTCAGCTCCAGGACCTCGCTCACTTCCGCGCCTCGAGTTCCCGCGCGGCCACCGCGGCCGCCCCGATGACGCCGGCGTTGCCGCCCAGTTTCGCGACCAGGAAGCGCGGCACGGGGTACCCCTCCAGGTAGTGCTCGGCGGCGGCCTGGACCTTGCCGAGGTAGAAGGGGCCGACCTCCGCCACGCCGCCGCCGATCACGAACGCCTCGGGGTCGATGATCTTCACGAGGTTCGCGAGGCCTATCCCCACGAAGAGCGCGCTGTTCTCGACGATGCCGAGGGCCTTCGGCTCGCCCGCCCGCGCCCGCGCGAACACCTCGCGCGTGTCCATCTCGACGCCGTAGGCGTAGCCGGCGTCGCGCGCCATGGAGCGCCCGGCAGCGATGGCCTCGAGGCTCCCCGTGTGCCCGTCCCCGCCCATGGGTCCGCCCACCAGCATGGTCATGTGGCCGATCTCGCCGGCCATGCCGTTGGCCCCCCTGAGAACCTGCTCACCCACGAATATGCCGCCGCCGATGCCGGTGGAGACCGTCACGTAGATGCTCGACGAGAACTCGCGCGCCGCCCCGTACAGGTGCTCGGCGTAGCCGGCGGCGTTGGCGTCGTTCTCGAGGACGATGGGGAGGTCGAGGAGGCGCTCGAGTTCCGCCACCAGTGGCGCGTCGTGCATCCCGGCGATGTTGGGCGCGAACACCACCTTGCGCCGCTCCTTGTCGAGTGGACCGGGCGAGCCGACGCCGATGCCGGCCACCTCGTGGCCCCGCGCCAGCAGTTGCTCGGCGGTGCCCGCCAGCGCCCGGACCACGTCCGCGAAGCCGGTCTGCGGCGTGTCGACCCTCACGGAGTCGACCACCGTGCCCTCGCGCACGACCGCCGCCAGGATCTTGGTGCCTCCCAGGTCGAGCCCTAACGTCATCATTCAGTTCTCCTCAGCGCCGGGTTCCGTGGGCGCGCCGTTCAGCACCGCCACCGTTGCGCTCGCGATCATCGCTTCCTCGTCCGTCCTGATGGTCAGGACGGCGACCTTGCCTCCGGGTGGCGAGATCAAGGTCTCGCCGCGCGCGTTGCGACCCGCGTCCACTAGGACCCCCAGGAACTCGAGCCCGGCCAGGCACGCGGCGCGCGCCCAGGCGGAGTTCTCGCCTATGCCGCCGGTGAACACCACCGCGTCGAGCCCGCCCATGGCGGCGGCGTACGCGCCCACCGTCTTGCGCACGCGGTAGGCGAACACCTCGAGGGCGGCCGCGGCCCCCTCGGCGCCCGCCGCCGCGGCCGCGCTCACGTCGCGCAGGTCGTTGGAGACGCCCGACATGCCCTTCAGGCCCGAGCCCTTGTTGAGCAGGTCGTCGACCTCGTCGACGGACGCCCCGCCCCGCAACAGGTGCAGGATCACGCCGGGGTCGACGTCGCCGCTGCGCGTCCCCATCAACAGCCCCTCCATGGGCGTGAAGCCCATGGTGGTGTCGACGGACCTGCCGCCGGCCACGGCGGCGGCGCTGGCGCCGTTGCCGAGGTGGAGGGTCACGAGCCTGAGGTCCTCGCGCCGGCGCCCGAGGGCCTGGGCCGCCTTGCGCGAGACGTAGTCGTGGCTCGGGCCGTGGAAGCCGTAGCGCCGCACGCCGTGGCTGGTGGCGTACTCGAGCGGGAGGCCGTAGAGGTAGGCGCGGCGCGGCAAGGTGGCGTGGAAGGCCGTGTCGAAGACGGCCACGTGCCTGACGTCGGGCATGGCGCGCAGCGCGGCGCGCAGCGCGGCGAGGTTGCCGGGGTTGTGGAGGGGCGCCAGGGCCGCCAGTTCCTCGATGCCGCGCTCGACCTCGGGTGTCACGGCGGTGGCGCTCACGAAGCGCGTGCCGCCGTGCACCACGCGGTGGCCCACGGCGTCGGGCGCGAAACCGGGCACGTGCCGCTCGAACGCCGCCAGCGCGAACTCGAAGGCGGCAGCGTGGTCCTCGAGGCGCGGCCGCTCGAGCAGCGCGAAGGAGGCGGTGGCGCTGCTCGACCCGCCGATGCGCTCCACGAGGAGCGACTCGCCGCCCGGCAGCAGCTTGGTCTTGAGGCTCGAGCTGCCCGCGTTGACGACGAGCACCTGGGGGGAGGCGGTGGGGTTCACGCGGCGTTCCCGGCGCCCGACTCGGCCCCCGGGCGCACTCGGGCTCCCAGGTCGGCCACGAGGCGCGGCCTGAACCCGAGGGCGTCGGCGGCCACGAAGTGCACCGCCACGTCGTCGAGGCGCGTGAGGATGCCGTCGGGCTCGTCGCCGTGCACGTGCCCGAACACGAGGGCGTCGGGCGCGGCCTCCCCTATCAGCCGCGTCAACTCGTTGGGTTCGAGGCGGGAGTTGGTGGGTGGGAAGTGGAGCATGACCACGCGGTAACCGCCCTCCAGCTTCGCGGCGTGCTCCAGCGACAGGCGGAGCCGCTCGACCTCGCGTTGGTAGATCTTCAGGTCCTGCTCCGTGAAGCCGTGGCTGCCGGGGCAGACCCAGCCGCGCGTGCCGGCGACGACCACGCCGTCGATGGCCACGGCGTCGTTCTGCAAGGCCCACATGCCCCCTGGCAGGGCGCGCCTCAGCCGGCTTATGGACGGCCACCAGTAGTCGTGGTTGCCGCGGAGCAGCACCTTCCGACCGGGCAGGTCCGCGAGGGCCTCCAGGTCGACGAGTGCCTCCTCGAACCGCATGGCCCACGAGATGTCGCCCGGCACCAGGACCAGGTCGTCTTCGCCGACGGTGGCGCGCCAGCCGTCGAAGAACGCTTGGGGGTGGCCGGCCCAGCGGGGCCCGAACACGTCCATGGTCTTGGCTTGAGCTCCGGGCAGGTGGGGGTCGGCGATGGCGAACAGCCGCATCGACCTAACAGTCTACCCGGGCCGGGCGCGACCGCGGTCGGGGGTGGCGGCGAGGGCGCGGCGGCGGGGCGGTGCCGGCGCCGGGCTCACCACGACTCGGCGCTCCGCTCCGGCGCGTCGTCCAGGCGGCGCAGGGCGTCGACGGCGCGCCGCCCCGTGAGGGGGTGGCGCCAGGCGGGCGCGACGTCGAGCAGGGGGGCGAGCACGAACGCGCGCTCCTCGAGGCGGGGGTGCGGCAGGCGCAGGGGCCCGCCGAGGCGGACGGCGCCGGCCACGTCGAGCAGGTCGAGGTCGATGAGCCGCGGCCCCCACCGTTCGCGCCGCAGCCGACCGAGCCGCGCCTCGATGCCGAGGAGCTCGGCGAGCAGCGCCTCCTCGCGCCCCAGCCACGCCCCGGCGCGGAGGGCAACCACCGCGTTCAGGTAGTCGGGTTGCCCGGGCGGCCCGCCGACCGCGGGGCAGGCGTAGATGCGGGAACGCGCGGCCACCGGCGCGAGGCGCTCGAGCTCCTCGGCGGCCGCGCGGAGTTGCGCCGCCCTGTCGCCAAGGTTGGCGCCGAGCGCCACGTACGCGGTGGGCTCCGAAGGTAAACTCACCGCTCGCCGCCCGGTCGCGGGGTCGACGTCGCGGCTCGGCCTCTGACCACCTGCACGTACACGTCGCGGAACACGCCTGGCAGGGGGGCGTGCGGCTTGTGGACGGTCACGCGCACGACGTCGACGAGTGGCTCGGTCCCGAGGACCTCGAGGGCGATGGCGTGCGCCAACGCCTCGATCAGCTTGAAGCGCGGGCCGGTCACGGCGCGCTCGACCAGCCGGTAGACGCGGCCGTAGTCGACGGTGCGCCTGATGCTGTCGTCGCCGGTGAGGGTGAGCTCGCACTCGACGTCGACCACGAAGCGGGCGCCCAGCCGCTCCTCCTCGTCGTACACCCCGTGGACGCCGAAGAACTCCATGCCGGCGAGGACGATCCGGTCGCGCCCCGAGGCGCGGTCGCGCCCCGAGTCGGGGTCGCGCCCCGAGTCGCGGTCGCGCCTCGCCGTCACGCCGCCTCCCCCTCGCCGAGAACGGCCGCCCAGGCCGCCAGCGCCTGCGCGTGCGCCGCGACGTCGTGCACGCGGAGCAGGGCGGCGCCCGCAGCCGCGGCCCACAGGTGGACGGCCAGCGTGCCTGGCAGGCGCGCGGCCGGCTCGGCGACGCCCGTCACGCGCCCGATGAACGACTTGCGCGACGCGCCCACCATGACCGGGTGGCCGTGGGCCGCCAGCCTGCCCGTCGCGCGGACGAGCGCCAGGTTGTGCCCGAGCTCCTTGCCGAACCCCAGGCCGGGGTCGATGACGACGGCGGGGACACCGGCCGCCAGCGCCGCGGCGGCCCGCTCGAGCAGGAAGGCCTCGACCTCGCTCACGACGTCCGCGTAGCGCGGCGCGCGCTGCATGGTGGCGGGCTCGCCCTGCATGTGCATGGCCACGGCGGGGGCGCCGGCGGCGGCGCACGCCTCCAGCATGGCCGCGTCGCGGAGCCCGCCCACGTCGTTCACCAGCTGCGCCCCCGCTTCGAGCGCGGCCGCCGCGACCTCGGGCTTGCGGGTGTCGACGCTCACGACGACGCCGGCGGCGGTCAACCCCTCGATCACGTCCACGACGCGGGCCAGCTCCTCGCCCAGCGGGACGCTCGCCGCGCCGGGCCGGGTGGACTCGCCGCCCACGTCGACGATGAGGGCGCCCTCGTCGCGCAGGCGCAGTCCGGCCGCCACTGCCTCGGCGGTGGTCGGCTGCCGGCCGCTCTCCGAGAAGCTGTCCGGGGTGACGTTCAGCACCCCGACGAGGCCCGCCCCGCGCCAGCTGAGCGCGCCGCGCGGGAGCGGCAGCGTGTGATGGGCGGCGGTCACGTGTCGCCCCCGTAGACCCAGTCGGCCGGGCGGGGCGCCAGGCCGAAGCGCCAGGCCACCGCCTGCGCCACCCGCTGGGCGGCGCGGCCGTCGCCGTACGGGTTGGGCCTGGCGCGCATGGCGGCCAGCGCTCCCGGGTCCGCCAGCAGGGCGTCGAGTCCCGCCCGGACCTCCGCCGGGTCGTTGCCGAGGAGCCTGAGCACGCCGGCATCGACGCCCTCCGGGCGCTCCGTCACGTTGCGCAGCACGGCGACCGGCACGCCGAGCGCCGCACCCTCCTCCTGGAGCCCGCCGGAATCGGTGATCACCAGTTCCGAGGCCGCGAGCAGCGCGAGCATGCTCAGGTAGTCGTACGGGTCGTCGAGGCGCACGTTGGGCACCCGCGCCAGCGCGGGCGTGACCGCCTCCCGCACCGCGGGGTTGAGGTGGACCGGGTAGACGAACGTGAGCTGGGGGTGGGCGCGGGCCACGTCCGCCAGGGCCGCCGCCAGGCCGGCCATGACGGGGAGGTTCTCGCGGCGGTGCATCGTCACCGCCACGAACGGCCCGGGGCCCAGGTGCGGCGGCAGCGTGGCCAGGGGGCGCATGAACCGCACGGCGTCGACGGCCGTGTTGCCCGTAACCACCATGGCGCCCTCGCCCTTGCCCTCGGCGAGGAGGTGGCTCTTGGCGAGGGCCGTCGGCGGCAGGTCGAGGTCCGTGACGACGTCGGTGAGGCGCCGGTTCGCCTCCTCGGGGAACGGTTGCGTCAGGTCGAACGAGCGCAGCCCCGCCTCGACGTGGGCCACCGGGATCCCCTCGAGGAAGGCGGCGAGGGCGACGGCGAACGTGGTGGTCGTGTCGCCGTGCACGAGCACGTAGTCGGCCGCTAGGGCGCGCAGGGCAGCGGCGGCGGCGGGCACGATGCGGCCGACGAGGTCCGCCGGGGTCTGGCGGTCGGCCATCACGCCAAGGTCGGCGTCGGGCGCCAGGCCGAAGGTGCGCAGCGAGTCCGCGAGCTGCTCGCGGTGCTGGCCGGTGACGAGGGTGAGCGGCGTCAGCTCCGGGAGGTCGCGCAGGGCGGCCACCACCGGCGCCATCTTGTTGGCCTCAGGCCGCGTGCCGAACGCTGCCACCACGCGGGGCCGCGCGCCGCCACTGGCCGGCAACGGCGCGGGGTGCCGCCCCGTCACACGGGGTTCCCGGCGTGCCGCACCTCCGCCAGCCGCACGAGCGACACGACGGCGATCGCCACGACCGTGACGACCAGGGTGAGGAGCGTAAGCACCGGTGGCGTGCTGGAGAGCAGCATGCCGAGCACGCCGAGGACGAGGGTGGCGCCCCACAGCAGGACGACGGTGAGGCGCTTGGAGCCGGAACGGACGCGGATGAGGTCGTGGATGTGGTCGTTGGAGGCGAGCGCCGGGGACGAGCCGCGCCGCAGCCGCCTGAGGGTGACCTGGGTGATGTTGACGACGGGCAACGCCAGCACGAGGATGGGCGCCACCACCGAGATGGCGGCCGTGACCTTTAGCGCGCCAAGCACGCTCACCGCGGCGAGAACGTAGCCGAGGAGGTAGGCGCCGGAGTCGCCCATGATGATGGTGGCCGGCCCGAAGTTGTAGCGCAGGAAGCCGAGCGCGGAACCCGCCAGCGCCGCCAGTATGAGGACGGCGGCGCCCCGGTCGTCGAACTGGAGCGCCACCGCCAGCAGGCTCATGCTGGAGATGGCCGCGATGCCGCTCGACAGGCCGTCCAGGCCGTCGATGAAGTTGAAGGCGTTCGTGAAGCCCACCACCCACAGGACGGTCACGGCCACGGCGAGCGTCTCGGGGATGAACAGGAACGAGGCGCTCCCGAAGTAGTCGGTCACGAAGCCGATGCGCACCCCGTTCGCCACGAGGATGCCGGCCGCCACGACCTGGGTGGCCAGGCGCAGCGCCGGCGGCACCTCCCACATGTCGTCGATGAAGCCGACGAGGGTCATGAGGGCGCCGCCGAGGGCGATGGCGAGCAGCTCGACGCGGTACTCGTCGATGAGCTGCGGCGCCACGAGGCTGCCCGCGAGCACGGCGAGGAGGAAGCCGCCGAGGATGGCGATGCCGCCGATGTTGGGGAGCGCCCCGGCGTGCTGCCTCACGCCGCTGCCGTGAGCGCCGCCGCCCGCCTGGACCGCCCCAATGCGAGCGGCGAAGTCGCGGACGCGCGGCACCAACCAGAGCACGCTCGCGAGCGCGACCGTGAAGGAGGCGGCGGCCAGGGGCAGGAAGACGAGGAGGGTGGGTCGCACGCCGCTCAGTCTACCCACGTCCGCATGGCGCTCATGAGCGTGGGGTACGTGCCGCTGAGCGCCACGCCGCGCCGGTCAGCGCGTGCCGTAGAGCCTGTCGCCCGCGTCTCCGAGGCCGGGAACGATGTAGCCGTGCTCGTTCAGGCGCTCGTCGAGCGCCGCGACGATGATGTCGACGTCGGGGTGGGCGTCCTCGACCGTCTTGACCCCCTCGGGGGCGGCGATGATGCAGAGGAGCCGCACGCGCGTGGCCCCCTTGTCCTTCAGGAGCTGGATGGCCGCCGCCGCGCTGCCCCCGGTGGCGAGCATCGGGTCGAGGACGAACACGTCGCGCTCCCCCACGTCGCTGGGGAGCTTCGAGTAGTACTGCACGGGCTTGAGCGTCTCCGGGTCGCGGTAGAGGCCGATGTGCCCGACGCGCGCCGTGGGCACGAGGCTGAGGATGCCGTCGACCATCACGAGGCCGGCGCGGAGGATGCCGATGAGCGCCAGCTTCTTGCCGGCGAGCCGCTTGACCTTGGCGAGGGCGACCGGCGTCTCGACGGTGGCGTCCTCCAGCTCGAGGTCGCGCATGGCGTCGAAGGCCATCAGCATGGTGAGCTCCTGGCACAGGGCGCGGAACTCGCGCACGCTCGTCTCCTTGTCGCGCAGGATGGAGAGCTTGTGCTGCACGAGCGGGTGATCGACTATCGTGACGGCCATCGCGTCGTTCCTTTCGTGGCGCCAAGGCGCGCCCGCGCGGCGGCGAAGCTCACGCAGGCGCGGGCATGAGAAGAGGGCCGCTTAGCAGCGGCCCTCGGTCTGGCGGAGAGGGTGGGATTCGAACCCACGGTGCAGCGGAGCCACACAACGGTTTTCGAGACCGTCCCATTCAACCACTCTGGCACCTCTCCGGACTGGCGCGGGGCCGGGCGACAGTCCCGGGCACCGCAGGCCCGAGGAGTATACCGTACGGGCGCCCGGCTGACGAGTGGCGCGCGGCCATGCTCCCTTGACGCGCCCCGCTGGGTTTCATACACTCCCAGGTGCGCTGCGGGTCGCCGCCCACGCGCGACCGCCCGCCTCTCCCGGTGGCCCATCGTCTAATGGCAGGACAACGGATTCTGGTTCCGTCGGTCTAGGTTCGAGTCCTAGTGGGCCAGCCAAACGCGTCACCCGCGCCACGCGCGGTCGCCGACCAGCAGCGGGGTGGCGAGGGCGGCACGTCACGGGCGGCGCCCCTAGCGCCACGTTGGCCCATCGTCTAATGGCAGGACACCCGGTTTTGGTCCGGTCGGTCGGAGTTCGAGTCTCTGTGGGCCAGCCAGTCACCCTCCCGTCGGTCACCGCTTCCAGCGGGCGGCCGACGGGAGTGCCCTTCTGGCGGTGCCAGGCCGGGGCCGGTGGCGGCGCCCTTCACCCCCTGCCGGGGTAGTCGTAGAACCCGCGGCCCGTCTTGCGGCCGAGGCGGCCCGCCTCGACGAGCTTGCGCAGGCGCGGCGTCGCCAGGAAGCGCTCCCCCAACGCCCCCTGCAAGGACTCCGCGATCAGGAGCATGGTGTCGAGCCCGACGTAGTCGGCCAGCTCGAGCGGCCCCATGGGGTGGTTGAGGCCGAGCTTCACGGCGCGGTCGATGTCCTCGGCCGTGGCCACGCCCTCCTCCAGCATCCGCATGGCCTCGAGGAGGAGCGCGGCGAGGGCGCGGGTGGTGACGAAGCCTGGGCCGTCCTTGACGGTGACGGTCTCCTTGCCGCACCCGGCCGCCAACGCCAGCGTGGTCGCCACGGTCTCGTCGCTCGTCTGCACGGCGCGCACGACCTCGACGAGCGTCATGCGCTCGGGCGGGTTGAACCAGTGCATGCCGATGACGCGGTCCGGTCGCTTGGTGGCGCCGGCGATGGCGGTGATCGACAGCTCGCTCGTGTTGCTGGCGAGGACGGCGTGGGGCGGCGCGAGGTCGTCGAGCTCGCCGAACAGGCGGCGCTTGAGGTCGAGGAGCTCCGGCACCGCCTCGATCACGAAGTCGGCGCCCGTGACGGCGGTGGCCAGGTCCGTCGTGGTCGTCAGCCGTCCCGCCGCCACCGCCTCCGCCGCCCGCTTGTGCGCGCGTTCACGAGCGGCGGCGAGGGCCGCGTCGCTCGTGTCGAAGAGCCTCACGGCGTGGCCGGCCACGAGCAGCATGGTGGCGATGCCGCTGCCCATGGTGCCGGCGCCCGCAACGGCGACGGTTCGCGCCGCCTGCTGGTCGCCTGGTGCGTCGGGTCGGGTGGTTGGCATGCGTTCCCCTTCCGGGTGGCGCCCGCGCCGGTCAGGCCGGGGCGGGGGCGTAGAGGTCGTAGCGGACGGTCCGCCCCGTAAGGCTACCGCTGGGCGCCACCTCCCCGAGCGGCGGCGCCCTCAGCGCGCGCTTGACGACCACGCGCCGGGTGGCGGCGGCGCGCGCCGCCCTCAGCAGCTCGGCTCCTTCGCCGGCGGCGACCGCGGCGGGCGCCACCAGCACGGCCCGCAGGGCCGCCATCTCCTTGGGAGGCAGCGCCGTGCCGCCGGTGGCGGGGAACATCGGGTCGAGGTAGACGACCTCGGCGCCGCGGGCGGCGGATAGGTGGGCGCGGGCGTCGACGAGCACGAGGCTCACGCGCTCGGCGGCCGCGCGCGCGGCGGCACCCAGGGCGCCGCCGCGCGCACGGTCGAGGGCGTCCTCGAGCAGGGCGGCGAAGAGCGGCTCGCGCTCGAGCATCGTCACGGCGTGCCCCAGCGCGGCGAGGTGGAAGCCGTCGGCTCCGAGCCCGGCGGTGGCGTCCACCACGGTGGGGGGTCCGCCCTGACGGTTGGTCAGCGCGGCCCGCGCCAGCAGGTCGCGGCCCGGCAGCGCACCACCGGCGAGGCGACCGGCCGCCGCCGAGACGCGCCGCCCGGCGGCCGTCACGAGCGTCAGGCCGGCAGCGCCGACCTCGAGCACGTTCGCCCCTGGGGGTGGGCCGGCCGCGCCGGGGGCCGTGCCGGGGGCCGCACCGGGGGCCGCGCTCACGAGGCGGGCGTCGAGCCGTGCCGCCCAGCGCTCGGCCGCCGCGGCGTCGGCCGACGTCACGGCCCGCACCACCAGCGGGCCGCGGCGGCGTGGAGGCTGGTCGGTCACGGCTCAGATGCTACCGCCCCCCGGCGCGCGCCAGGCCGCGGGCGGGCGCCGGCGCCCGCCGGCGACCGGGCCGAGGCTCGCTTCGTGCTACGATTCCTCGGACACACGGCGGTTATGGCTACGAATCGAAGCGTTCGTGGCCCGCCGGCCTTCGATGCGGAGGGGCACCAACCACTACGCCTACGCATCGCAAGTCGAGCCCAAGGGAGGGCGGAACGTGAGCAACACACGGAGCAACCAGGAACTGGCGAGACGGCGCAAGGCGGCCGTCACCCCCGCCGCGCAGAGCGTTCACCCGATCTACCCGGTCCGCGCCAAGGGCAGCCACGTGTGGGACGCAGACGGCAAGAAGTACCTCGACTTCTCGAGCGGCATAGCCGTCATGAACCTCGGCCACTCGCACCCGAAGGTGCTGGCTGCCGTCAAGCAGTCGGTGGACGAGTTCCAACACCTGTGCTTCGCCGTCGGCATGCACCCGTCGTACGTCGAGCTCGCCGAGCGACTCAACCGCCTCGCGCCCGGCCCCACCCCCAAGAAGACGTTCCTCGTGAACTCCGGCGCGGAGGCGGTCGAGAACACCGTCAAGATCGCGCGCGCCTACACCAAGCGCGCCGGCATCGTCGCCTTCACCCACGCGTTCCACGGCCGCACCTACATGGCCATGTCGCTAACCAACAAGGCGAACCCCTACAAGACGGGCTTCGTGCTGCGGGCGGCCGAGGTGTACCGCGCCGAGTACCCCTACCACTTCAGGAACCCGTGGGGCGCCGCCACGCCGGAGGAGACGGGCGAGGCCGCCCTGCGGGCCCTCAAGGACCAGGTCAAGTACTCGATCGGCGAGTCCGAGGTGGCCGCCTTCCTCATCGAGCCGGTTGCCGGCGAGGGCGGCTTCATCCCCGCGCCGCGCAGCTTCCTGGCCGGGCTGCGCGACTACGCCACCAAGATCGGCGCGCTGTGGATAGACGACGAGGTCCAGGCCGGCATCGGCCGCACCGGCAAGATGTGGGCGGTCGACCACTACGGCCTCGAGCCCGACCTGGTGGCCACCGCCAAGGGGCTCGGCTCGGGCTTCCCGATCGCGGCCGCCATCGGCAAGGCCCACATCATGGACGCCCTCGAACCGGGCATGCTGGGCACGACCTTCGGCGGGAACCCGACGAGCTGCGCGGCCGCCATCGCCACCCTCGACGCGCTGGAGGCCGAGGGCGTCATCGCCCACTCCGCGCGCCTCGGCGAGGTGGCGCGGCGGCGCCTCGTGGCCCTACAGGGCAAGCACCCGGCCATCGGCGAGGTCCGCGGCCAGGGAATAATGCTCGGCCTCGAGTTCGTGGGCGCGGACGGGCGCACGCCGGACGCGGGCACCGTGACGGCCGTGGTGGAGGCCGCCCGCGCCGCGGGCCTCATCCTCCTGTCAACCGGGACGTACGGCAACGTCATCCGCCTCCTGCCGCCGCTCAACATCAGCGAGGACGAGCTGCTCGAGGGGCTCGCCATCCTGGAGCGCGTCGTGGCGCAGGTGCTCTCGGATCGGGCGGTCGTCGCCTGACCCGAGGCGCAGGTCACAGGGCGTGAGCGGGCGCGCGGGCCGAGGTCGGCCCCCGCGCCTCACGGTTCGCGGCCCCGCGTGATGGGCGCCCCGACCAGGTTGCCCCACTCCGTCCACGAGCCGTCGTAGTTGCGCACCCGCGGGTAGCCCAGCAGGTAGCGGAGCACGAACCAGGTGTGGCTCGAGCGCTCCGCGATGCGGCAGTACGCCACGACGTCGTGGTGACGCGAGACGCCGGCGCCCTCGTAGACGGCGGCCAGCTCGGCGGCGCTCTTGAAGGTGCCGTCGGCGTTGGCGGCCAGCGACCACGGCACGCTCACCGCCCCGGGGATGTGCCCGCCGCGCAGCGCGCCCTCCTGGGGGTAGTCCGGCATGTGCAGCCGCTCCCCCGTGTACTCGGCCTCGGAGCGCACGTCGACGAGGGCGCCGCGCCCCCGGGCGACGCTCAAGAGGTGCTTCATCACGTCGGGCGCGAACGCCCGGATCGACGCGTCCTGGTACGACGGCGCGTAGCTGCCGCGCGCCACGGGCGGCACCGCCGTCTCCAGCGGCCGCCCCTCCGCCACCCACTTCTGGCGGCCGCCGTTCATGAGCCGCACGTCTCGGTGGCCGCAGTACTTGAAGAACCAGAAGGCGTAGGCGGCCCACCAGTTCGACTTGTCGCCGTACAGGATCACGGTGGTGTCGTTGCCGACGCCCTTGGCCTCCATCAGGGCGGCGAAGCCCGCGGGCCCCACGAAGTCGCGCACGTCGGCGCGCTGCAGTTCGGTCAGCCAGTCGAGCTTGAGGGCGCCAGGCACGTGGCCCTGGTGGTAGAGGAGCACGTCCTCGTCGACCTCGAAGACGCGCAGGTCGGGTCTGGTCAGGTTCGCCGCCACCCAGTCGGTGTCGACCAGCACCTCGGGGTGGGCGTAGGTTCGTGCTGCGGAGTCGTCCATGCCTTCCTCCGTTCCCCGCATGCTACCCGCGCCCCGCGGCCAGCTGCGCGTTCCGCCTTGCGCAGCGGCGGGGCTATACTCACCGGGTGCCCAAGGTGAGACTCGCCCCCTCCATCCTCTCCGCCGACTTCGGGCGGCTGGCGGAGGCGGTGGCGGCGGTGGGCGCCGCCGGCGCCGACCGCGTTCACGTCGACGTCATGGACGGTCACTTCGTCCCCAACATCACCATCGGGCCCGCCGTGGTGGCGGCCCTCAAGCGCAACACCGACCTGCCGCTCGACGTCCACCTGATGATCGAGGCGCCGGAGCGGTACGTTACGAGCTTCGTCGACGCCGGCGCCGACTGGGTGACGGTCCACGCGGAGGCGAGCGTTCACTTGCACCGCCTCCTCGCCCAGGTCCGCGACACGGGCGCCAAGGTCGGCCTGGCCCTCAACCCGCTCACGCCCCTCGCCGTGCTGGAGCTGGCGCTCCCCTACCTCGACCAGGCCCTGATCATGAGCGTCAACCCCGGCTTCGGGGGCCAGGCGTTCATCCCCGCCTCCGTCGGGCGCGTCGAGACGGTCAAGCGCATGCGCGACCGCATGAACCCGAACTGCCTCATCGAGGTGGACGGCGGCGTGAGCGTGAAGACCGCGCCGGCCCTGGCGGCGGCGGGCGCCGACGTGCTGGTGGCGGGCAGCGCCGTGTTCGGCGGCCACGGCACGGTCGCCGAGAACATGGCCGCGCTGCGCGTTGCGGCCAACCCCGAACCAGAGTGAGAGTCGGCTGACGGGGGCCGCTCAGGCGGCGTGGAAGCGGCCGAGGCTCCGGAAGCGCTCGTAGCGCGAGGCCAGCAGCTCCTCGGGGGTGAGGGGCGCGAGCCGCTCCAGCTCCTCCAGCAGCGCGTCCTTCACGAGGCCGATGGCGGCCTCGCGGTCGTTGTGGGCCGCCCCGAGCGGCTCGTCTATCACGCGGTCCACCACGCCCAGCCCCACCAGGTCGCGCGCGGTCAGGCGCAGCGCCTCGGCGGCCTTCTCGGCCTCACCCGCGTCGCGCCACAGGATGGCGGCGCACGACTCCGGGCTGATCACCGAGTAGATGGCGTTCTCGAGGATGAGGACGCGGTTGGCCACGCCTATGGCGAGCGCGCCGCCGGAGCCCCCCTCACCGATGACCACGCTGACGGCCGGCACGGTCAGGAGGCTCATGCGCCGGATGCTCTCGGCGATCACCCACGCCTGCCCCTGCTCCTCCGCCGCCAACCCGGGGTAGGCGCCGGGCGTGTCGATGAGCGTCACGACCGGCAGGCGGAACTTGTCGGCCAGGTCGAAGATGCGCATGGCCTTGCGGTAGCCGCTCGGGTGGCTCATGCCGAAGTTGCGGTGGATGTTCTCCTTGGTGTCGCGCCCCTTCTGCTGGGCTATCACCGCCACGCTCACGCCCCCGAGCCGCGCCAGGCCGGCCACGATGGCGGGGTCGTCGCCCAGGGTCCGGTCGCCGTGCAGCTCCGTGAAGCCCTCGAAGGCGTGCTGGAGGTAGTCGAGGCCCGTCGGTCGGCCGGGCGCCCGCGCGACCTGCACCCGCTGCCAGCGCGACAGGCCGGCGTAGGTATCGCGCTTCAGGCGGTCGAGCCGGCTCTGCAACGCCTCGATCTCGCTGCCGAGGTCGAGCTGCTGCTCCTCGGCGTAGGTCCGCATGTCGCGGATCTTGAGCTCCAGGTCGTCGATCGGCTTCTCAAACGGCAGCGACACGGCTCACCTCTTGGGCGGGCAGCGGCAGGCCGCCCGCGAGGAGCGTCAGGACCTCGACCAGGCGCCCCTTCAAGGCGCGGCGGTCGACGACGTCGTCGACCATCCCCTTCTGAAGCAGGAACTCGGCGCGCTGGAAGCCGTCGGGGAGGTCCTGCCTGATGGTCTGCTGGATGACGCGCGGGCCCGCGAACGAGATGAGCGCGCCGGGCTCGGCGAAGATGACGTCGCCCAGCGTGGCGAACGACGCCGTCACGCCCCCGGTGGTGGGGTCGCTGAGGACGCTGACGTAGGGTAGGCGGCGCTTGGCGAGCGCCTGCAGGGCCATGGTCGTCTTGGCCATCTGCATGAGCGACAGGGCGCCCTCCTGCATGCGCGCCCCGCCCGAGGCGGTCACCGCCACGAGGGCGCGCTCCTCGGCCGCCGCCCGCTCGGCCGCCCGGGCGATCTCCTCGCCAACCACCGAGCCCATCGAGCCGGCCATGAAGAAGAAGTCCATCACCACCAGCGCCACCGGCCGGCCGCCCATCTCGCCCGAGCCGGTGACGATGGCGTCGGGCCGCCCCTGCTTCTGCTGAGCCTTCTCGAGGCGCTCCACGTACGGCTGGGCGTCCTCGAAGTCGAGCGGGTTCTCGGGCACGATGCCGCCCGACCACTGCTCGAAGGTCCCCTCGTCGATGAGCAGCGCCGTGCGCGCCTCGACCGGCATGCGGTAATGGTGCCCGCACTCGGGGCAGATGTAGGTGTTGGCTACCAGGTCCTTGCGGTAGATCTGGGCGTGGCAGTTCTCGCACTTGAGCCACAGGCCCGCGGGGCTGTTGTCGTCCTCGGTCTTGGTGGGGCGGCTCCTACGGAACCAACGCTCAAGCGCCATCGCCGCTCCAGGGCCGCGCGCCCTTCGCGCCGCGACGGGTTGCAGTGGTGAGACAACGGACGGGCACGCCGCATGATAGCAGCCAGGTCGCGCCCCCCGAGCGGATGCGCTTGTCCGAGCGCGTCAGCGCGCCCCGGCGGGCCTCACGGCTCGACGATGAGGGCGGCCAGCTCGGCCGGCGTGTGCGCCGCCGGCGCGTCGGCCCTAGGAGTGGTCGCGGCCGTGGCGGCGCCCGTGGGCCGATCCGCCGAGGTGCTCGCGGTGGCCGCGTCCACGGGCGTGGGGTCGCTCGGCGGGTCGGTCGGCGCCCGGCCCGCCGGCGCGGCGGCCGGGGTGGCGGGCGCCGCGGTCATCTCGCTGCGGCCCGTGAAGCGCGCCCCGTCCTCGATGTCGAGGGCGGCGGCGCGCACGTCGCCCACCAGCTCGCCGCCCTTCCAGATCTCCACCTTGCCCGTCGCCTCGAGGTGGCCGGCCGTGACCCGGCCGATGATCTTGACGTGGTCGGCCCTGAGGTCGTCGCACTCGACGACCCCCGACTCGGCGACCTCGAGGACGCCCCTCACCGTCACGTCGCCGCGCACCGTGCCGTGGACGCGCACCCGCCCCTCGGCGGTGAGCTTCCCTTCCACCACGGTGCCCTGGTGGATGTACGTGAACAGCTCCCGGGTCTCCGGCGGCTTGGCGTCTCGTCTCTTGAACATCGGGCCTCCTTCCACGGCGGTGCGCTGTCGCCCGCACCTGTTGAGGGTACCCCCGGTGCGTCGTATCCTACGGGAATGGAGAGCGCCAAGGTCGTCCTCGTCACGAACGTCGGCGGGGGTTATGGCAGGGCCGTGGCGTTGGCGTACGGTCGGTCGCAGTACCACGTCGTGTGCGCCGACCGCGACGTGGACCTCGCGGCCAAGACGGCCGCCGAGGTCGAGGAGCTGGGGGGCCAGGCCATCCCCATCCAGACCGACATGACCACGCAGATGGACGTGCTCGGCGCGTACCACAAGGTCATGGAGATCTTCGGCGCCCTCGGCGGCGTCGTCCACCTGGCGTCGCAGGTCAGCACAACCCCGTTCGAGGACCTGGCCGAGGGCGAGTTCCTCGAGCTCGTCGCGGAGAACGTCCGCTCGACCTACCTGGCGCTCAAGGCCGCCGCGCGGCTCCTGCCGGGCGGTTGGGTGGTCGTGGTGGCGCCGCCCACGCTGGGGGCGGTGCAGATGCACGCCGTCCGCGGCGCCCTCAGGGAGATGGTCCACGGTTTCCGCGACCGCTTCGCCCACCCGCGCGTGAACCTGGTGCTTCCCTCCCGGTCGCCGTCGGACCCGCGCCACGACCAGGCGTTGGTGCGGGCGGTGCGTTACCTGGGTTCGCCAGACTCCACCGGCGTCAGCGGTCAGGTGCTCGACGTGGAGCTGCCGCAGCCGCCCCGCATCGCCGAGAACCTGCTGCCCGAGGTGCGCGCCGCGCTCGATCTCAGCGTCAGGCAGACCGAGGACGGTTGGGCCGAGTGGGCGGACGAGGAGGAGCTCGACGACGCCGCGCTGGTGGGCGCGCCGGGCCTGCGGCGGCCGGGCAGGCGCCGGGCGGGCGGCGAAGTCCGCTGGGAGGACGCCCCGAGCGAGGGTTACGGTGCCAACGGCGCGGGCCGGCGCGGCGCCGACGATCGCCTCGCCGCCTTGGGCGCCGGCGCGGTCGACCTGCGTGGGGCCGGCGGCTCGCTGCCCGAGGCGGACGACGACCTGGATGACTCGGGCGACTACGACGACGACTCGGAGCTGTGGGCCGCCGACCTGGGCCTGCCGGAGGGTCCGGCCCTGCGTCACCTGGTGGCCGACGAGGAGGGCGCCGGCTGGGATCAGGCGTACGCCTCGGGGGTGGAGCCGGCCGACGAACTGTACGGCGACCTGCGCCGCCTCGAGGGGCTGGCCGTCGCCGACGGCGACGGCCCGGCGCCGCGCGACGACGGGGCGTGGCCGCCCGGGCCGCGCCGCCAGCCCTGAGCCCCCGTGCGCTGCCCGTACTGTTCCGCCGAGGACACGCGCGTGATCAACTCGCGGCCGTCCGACGAGGGCGCCGCCATAAGGCGCCGGCGCGAGTGCGTTGCGTGCTCGCGGCGCTTCACCACCTACGAGCGGGCGCAGTTCGAGGCGCTGCTGGTGCGGAAGCGCTCGGGTAGGCTCGAGGCGTTCAACCCCGACAAGCTGCTCGGCAAGCTCCGCATCGCCTGCAACAAGCGGCCGGTGGGCGAGAAGCAGTTGCGGGAGTTCGCCTACTCGTTCGAGGACGAGACGGGCACGCCGGAGATCGCCAGCGAGGAGATCGGGCGTCGCGTGCTCGAGTTCCTGCAGGAGACCGACAGCGTGGCGTACATACGCTTCCTGAGCGTGTACGGCGACTTCGAGTCGGTGGGGCGCTTCATCGAGGAGATCAAGCAGCTCAACGACAAGGAGGGCGCCAAGGAGTGACGGCGCGGCGGCTCGCGCGCGGCGCGCTTCAGGCGTCCCACGCGACAGTCGAGCCGTCCGGACCCTTGCTGACGACCAGCCGGGCGGGCAGCCTCTCGCTCAGCTCCGGCACGTGCGTGATGACACCCACCATGCGCCCCTCCTTCGTCAACGCCTCCAGCACGGCCGTTACGCTGTCGAGGGTGGCGCGGTCCAGCGTCCCGAAGCCCTCGTCGAGGAAGAGCGCGCCCAGTGACGCGTTGCCGGCGAGCGTGTCGGACAGCGCCAGCGCCAGCGCCAGGCTGGCCACGAAGCTCTCGCCGCCCGACAGGGTGCGGGCGCTGCGCAGCTCCCCGCCCGCCCAGGCGTCGGCCACCAGGTAGTCGCCGTCCAGCAGGTGCAGGTCGAAGCGGCCGTCGGTCACGAGCCTCAGGGTGGCCGAGGCGCGGCGCGCCAACCGCTGCTGCACCTGGGTCATCAGGTACTCCTGGAAGCGGTCGCCGCGGAGGTCGAGCGCCAGTTGGCGGTGCAACTCGTGCTTGGCGCGGGCCGCCTCGAGCTCGCGGCGCAGCTCGCCCTTCCGCTCCAGCCGCTCCGTGACGCTCGCGAGGCGGTGGAGCGCCGACCCGAGCTCGCCCGCCACCTCGCCCTGCCGGGCGCGGGCCGCGGCGAGTTCGGCCTCCAGGCGCGTCACGGCGGCGGGCGCGCCGCTCCCCTCGGCGTCGACCAGGGGCGGCAGGGCCGCCTGCTCGGCGCGGGCGTCGCGCTCACCGCGCGCCACCGCCTCGCTCTCCCGCTCGTGCTCCGCCACGCGGGCGGCCAACGCCTCCAGCGCCCGCTGGTCGCGCAGCGCCGCGCGCGCCTCGGCGGCGTCGGCGAAGCCGCCGGCGGCGGTGGCCGCGGCCACGGCGCTCGCGGCCGCGTCGGCGGCGACCCGCGCCTCCTCCGCCGCGAGCCTCTTGGCCGCCAGGGCGTCCGCCGCTCGCTCCGCCTCGTGGGCGGCGCGTTCGGCCGCGGCGCTCGCCATGTTCGCCGCCTCCGCGAGCGCGGCGATCTCGTCCTTGAGGGCGCGGATGGCGCCGCTCGGGTCCGCCTGGGCCGCGCCCAG
>JACFNR010000010.1:0-34091 GCA_019454765.1 Trueperaceae bacterium
CGCGCGGACCAGGCGAGGCGCTTCGCGCGCGCGAGGTGGCCCCTCCCAGCCCGATCCCCTCGGGGCCGCCCTCGATGGCGGTGACCTGCTCCGCGAACGCCCGGAAGCCGAGCGCGTCGAAGAGCTCGCGGAGCCGCGCCGCGTCGGGCGCGCGGAGGGCGCAGGCGGCGAGGTCGAAGTCGATGGGCGCGTCGCGCGCGAGGGTCACCAGGCGCCGCGTCAGCGCCAGCTGTTCCGCGTGGGCGAGTAGGTTCTCGCGCAGCTTGGGCGTGAGCCGATCGGCGTTGGCGATGGCCGCCTCGGCCGTGCCGTACTCGTCGATCAACCTGACGGCCGTCTTGACGCCCACGCCGCGCGCGCCCGGCACGTTGTCGACCGGGTCGCCAACGAGCGCCTGGATCTCCACCGCCTGCTCGGGTCCGTAACCCTTCTCGGCGCGGAGCGTCACGTCGTCGAGCAGATCGCCCTTCGACGGGTCCCACAGCTTCACCTTGCGAGAGAGGAGCTGGTGCAGGTCCTTGTCCTTGCTGGCGACGCGGAGCTCGACTTCCTCCCCCTTGAGACGCTCGGCGATGGTGGCGATCAGGTCGTCGGCCTCGTACCCCTCGAGTTCGAAGACCGGCAGCCCGAAGGCGTCGATCACCTCGCGGATGCGCTCGTACTGCACCTGCAGGTCCTCCGGCGAGCGCTCGCGGTTGGCCTTGTACTCCGGGTAGAAGCCCTTGCGCAGCGTCGTGGCGTCGCTGACGTCGAAGGCGACGGCGAGGTAATCGGGCCTCTCGTTGCGGACGATGTTCAGCAGCATCTGCGTGAAGACGTACACGGCCTTCACTGGCTCACCGCCGGGGCTCGTGAGGTCCCTGAACGGCGCGTAGTAGGCGCGGAAGAGCTGCGCGTGGCCGTCGATGAGATAGAACGTCTTCATGTGGGGTTCCTTCCCGGCACCCGCCGCCGCTCCCGGCGGCGTCAACGGGCCGAACCGGATAGCATCGCAGCATAGCTGCCGACCAGGAGGCGACGTGGACTTCGAGAGACTAGGCGTTTTCTACCTCGGCCGCGAGGTCGACGCGGTGACCATGCGGCCGGGCGGCGACGCCCTGCTGTACGACTCGGCCGACCTCACCACGCACGGCGTCATCGTGGGGATGACGGGGAGCGGCAAGACGGGCCTCGGCATCGGCCTCATCGAGGAGGCCGCGTTGGACGGGATCCCCGTCCTGGCCATCGACCCCAAGGGCGACCTCACCAACCTCGCGCTCACGTTCCCGGACCTGGCGCCCGCCGACTTCGCCCCGTGGGTGAACCCGCGGGAGGCCGAGCGCCTCGGCCTGAGCGTGCAGGAGTACGCGGCCAAGCAGGCGGAACTGTGGCGCGACGGCCTTGCCGCCTCGGGCCAGGACGGCGAGCGGATCGCGCGCCTCCGGGAGGCGGCAGAGGTCGCCATCTACACCCCCGGCTCCAGCGCGGGCCGCGGCATCTCCGTGCTCCGCTCGTTCGCGGCGCCCAGCCGCGCCGTCATCGACGACCCCGACCTGCTGCGCGACCGCCTCGACGCGACCGTGACCAGCGTGCTGACGCTGATGGGTGAGAGCGCCGACCCGTTGAGCCGCGAGCACATCCTGCTCGCCAACGTCCTCGAGGCGGCGTGGCGCGCCGGCGAGGACCTCGGCATCGCCTCGCTCATCACGGCCGTGCAGCAGCCCCCGTTCACCAAGCTGGGCGTCATGGACCTCGACACGGTCTTCCCCGCCAAGGAGCGCCTGAAGCTGGCATTGAGCCTGAACGCCCTGCTGGCCGCTCCCAGCTTCGAGGCCTGGACGCGGGGCGAACCGCTCGACGTCGACGCGCTGCTCCACGCTCCCAGCGGCAAGGCGCGCGTCGCCGTCGTCTCCATCTCGCACCTGTCGGACGCCGAGCGGATGTTCTTCGTCACCCTGCTCCTCTCCGAGGTGGTCGCGTGGACGCGGGCACGGTCCGGCACCTCGTCGCTGCGGGCGCTCGTCTACGTCGACGAGCTGTTCGGTTACCTCCCGCCCGTCGCCGAGCCGCCGTCGAAGCGGCCGCTCCTCACGCTCCTGAAGCAGGCGCGCGCCTTCGGCGTCGGCCTGGTGCTGGCGACGCAGAACCCCGTCGACCTCGACTACAAGGCGCTGTCCAACGCCGGCACCTGGTTCGTGGGGCGGCTGCAGACGGAGCGGGACAAGCAGCGGCTGGCCGACGGCCTGAGCGGCGCGCTGGCGGGCTCGCTGTCGGCCGCGGAGCTCGCCGACGTCATCGGCCGCCTCCCGAAGCGGACCTTCCTGCTCCACAACGTGCACGCCAAGGGCCAGGCCCTGTTCCAGACGCGCTTCGTGATGTCGTACCTCGCGGGCCCGCTCACGCGCGACCAGCTCAAGGGGCTGGAGGCGGCGGCGCCCGTTCCGGACGGCACGAGCGCGCCCGTCGGCGCCGGCGGCCCGGCCGCCACCTCCCCGGGGTCGCCCGGGGTGGCCACGGCGGCCCCAGCTGCCGCTGCCGAGGCGGCGACCACGGAACGACCGTTCCTGCCCCCTCACGTCCCGCAACTCTTCGCCCCGGCGCGAACACCGGCCGGCGCTCGCTACTTCCCAATGGCCCTCGGGGTCGCGGACGTCCACTACGAGTCCAAGACGCACGGCGTGAGCGCCGACAGGCGCATATCCCGCCTCACGGAGCTGCGGGAGGGCGTCGTGGCCGTCGACTTCACGGAAGGGGAGCCGGCCGACGTCGACCTGGGGAGCCTCGCGCGGGAACCCGCCGCCGGCGTCTCGTGGGGGGCGTTCCCCGCGGTCGACACTAGCGCCGCGGCGGTCAAGCGGTGGGCGGACGGCTTCGAGCGCTGGGTGCGCGTCGATGGCGCCCTCACGTTGGCGAGCCACAAGGAGCTGAAGCTCGTGGCCGCCCCGGGCGAGAGCGAGCAGGAGTTCCGGCTGCGCTGCTCCCAGGCGCTTAGGGAGCGGCGCGACGCCCAGCTCGACAAGGTGCGGGCGCGGTACGCCGGCAAGCTCGCCACCCTGCAGCGGCGGGCGTTGAGTCAGGAACAGGCGGTGGCCAGGCAGGCGCAGCAGGCGCAAGCGCGCAACATCGACACGGTGGTGTCGATCGGGGCGGCGATACTCGGTGCCTTCGGCCGCGGCAGGGGCATCAGCGCCAGCCAGGTCGGCACGGCCGTCAGGAAGGGCGCGCGGGTGGGCACGGACCAGGGCGACGTCGCCAGGGCCAGGGAGTCGCTGGCGCACACCCGACAGGAGATCGCCGACCTGGAGGCCGCGCTGGAGGGTGAGCTGGCCGCGATCGGAGCGACGAGCGTGCGCGCCGAGACCATCGAGCTGGACAGCGTGACCGTCAAGGCGACGAGCCGCGACGTGGCTACGCGCTTCGTCGGCGTGGTGTGGCTACCATACCTACGGGGCGCCGACGGCCGCTGGAGCGTCAGGGCGTGACCGTCGACCGGACGCCAGGGGCGAGCGAGCGCACGTCGTCGCCGCTCGGCGCCTGGTAGAGCCGCAGGCCGAACTCGGGCAGTATGGCGATCAGGTGATCGAACACGTCCGCCTGTACGCCCTCGTAGACGACCGCCGTCACGTCGTCCACGAACGCGTACAGCTCTAGGGGCAACCCGGTCGCGCCCGGCTGGAGCTGCCGCACCATCACGGTCATGTCGGTCACGATCCGCGGGTGCGCCTGCAGGTAACGCAACGCGTAGGCGCGGAAGGTGCCGACGTTGGTGAGCCGACGCGAGTTCACGTCGGCCCCCGCCGGCCCGGACCGCGCGTCCGCCTCGCCCGCCAGCTCGGCGCGCTTCTCGGCCAGGTAGGGCGCGAGCAGCGTGAACGCCTCGAGTCGCTCGAGGTCGTCGTCCGTGAGGAAGCCGATGGTGGAGACGTCGAGGAGGAGGCTGCGCTTCATGCGGCGGGCGCCGGTGGCTTGCATGCCGCGCCAGTTCTTGAAGGCCTTCCCCAGGAAGTTGTGCGCCGGGATGATGGTGAGCGTCTTGTCCCAGTTCTGCACCGTGACGCTGTTGAGGCTGATCTCGACGACCTCGCCGTCGGCGTTCATCTCCGGCATCTCGATCCAGTCGCCCGGTCGCAGCGAGTCGCTGCTGGTGAGCTGGCTGCCGGCGACGAAGCTCAAGATCGTGTTCTGGAAGATGAGGAGCAGCACCGCCGACGCCGCGCCCACGCCGGTGAGGATGACGATGGGGTCGCGGTCCAGCAGGAGCCCGAGCGAGACCAGCCCGGCCATGACGTAGGCGACCAGGGCCAGCACCTGCAGGTAGCGGGTGAGTGACCGGCCGCCGCCGTGGGGCCGGCGGGCGTACAGGTCGCCGAGACCGAACATGATGGCGACGAGCGCGCGGGTCGTCACGACCACCGCGAGGATCTCGAGCAGGCGACCGAGCGCCGCGGCCACCCCGGGCGCCAGGGCGGGGACGTACTCGAGGCCCAGCCGGATGAGCGCGATGGGCACGAGGTAGGCGACGTGGCCCGCCACCCGGCGGCCCCTGAGGCTGCTGCCGAGGCCGCTTCGTCCTCGAGCGTCGAAGCGGGCCACCAGCAGCGCGAGGAGCCAGCGCGTCAGGATGAAGCAGACGTAGGCGGCCAGGCCGAAGGCGGCGGCGATGCCGAGGCTCGTGAGCACGGGGTGCGCGGCCGCCCACTCCTGGGCGCCGCTCCCGAAGAAGGAGGGCAACGGGCCCGCGGTGGCCGGCTCCCGCATGGTCACGACTCTACCGCGCCAGCGTGCGGGTGAGCGCCCTTGGGCGGTGCTAGACTTCCAGGATGCCCGACCGGCACGGAACCGACGCCGCGCAGGCAGCAGCCGCCGGCCCCGGGAGCGCGGCGCCGGCGCCGCGCATCGAGTTCACGTTCCGCTGGTGGGGCCCGCAGGACCCGGTCCCGCTGGCGGCCTTCGGGCAGGTGCCCAACGTCGACACGGTCGTGACCTCGCTGGGAGAGGTGCCCGTCGGCGAGCCGTGGAGCGCCGCCGCCATCGCGGAGCGCCAGGACCTGTGCGCCGCGGCCGGCCTCGAGTGGACGGTGGTGGAGAGCGTCGGGGTGCACGAGGCGATCAAGCTCGCGGCCCCCGAGCGGGACCGCTACATCGACGCTTACGCGGTGACGCTCGAGCGCCTGGGCGCCGCCGGGGTGCGGACGGTCTGCTACAACTTCATGCCGGTCTTCGACTGGATGCGCACCGACTTCGACTACCGCCTCCCCGACGGTTCGCGCGTTACCTCCTACTCGCAATCCGACCTCGACGCCATCGACCTGTCGCGCGGGCTGCCCCGGCTCCCGGCCTGGCCGCAGGCCTACACGGCCGCGGAGCTCGGCGCCCTGTTCGAGCGCTACGCGGGCGTGAGCGACGAGGAGTTCCTGGCGCGTTACCGCTACTTCGTCGAGCGCGTCGTGCCCGTCGCGGAGGGGGCCGGCGTGAGGCTCGCCGTCCACCCCGACGACCCGCCGTGGCGCCTCTTCGGGCTGCCGCGCATCGCCAAGACGGCCGCCGACCTCGCGGCGCTGCTCGCCTGCTCCGACAGCCCCGCGCACGGCCTGACCTTCTGCACCGGCTCGCTCGGCGCGCGCGGCGACGCCGACCTGCCGGCCATGGCGCGCCGCTTCGCCGGCCGCACGCACTTCGTTCACTTGAGGAACGTGCGCCGCCGCGGCCCGCGCGACTTCCACGAGGTCGATCACACGCGCGGCGCGGGCGACGTCGACCTGGTCGAGGTCATGGCCGCCCTGCTGGAGGGCGGCTTCGCGGGCCCCCTCAGGCCGGACCACGGGCGCATGATCTGGGGCGAGGAGGGCGTGCCCGGCTACGGCCTCTACGACCGCTCCCTCGGGCTCATGTACCTCCAGGGCGTGCACGACGCGCTCACGCGCGAGGGGGCGGGTTCGTGACGCGACCGCCGGGCGGCGTCGGGGCGGCCCGGTTGCTGGCGGGGGCGGGCATCGTCCCCGTGCACGCCGACACCGACCTGGCCGCCGTTGTGGCGCGCGTGCGCGCCTGCTTCGCCGGCGGCGTCCGGGCGTTCGAGTTCGCGGACCGCGTTCCGGGCGCCGTCGAGACGTTCGCGGCCCTGCGCGCCGTGGTGGAGCGCGAGATGCCCGAGCTGGCGCTCGGCGCCGGCACCGTCACGACCGTCGAGGCGGCCGAGGCGTTCGTGGCGGCCGGCGCCTCCTTCCTGGTGGGCCCCGTGCTGGCCGCCGACGTGCTCGCCTGGAGCGTCGCCACCGGGACGCCCTACGTGCCCGGCGTCGCCACCCCCACCGAGGCGTGGCGAGCGCACGAGGCGGGCGCCGAGGTCGTCAAGCTCTTCCCGGCGGGCGCGCTGGGGCCCGCCTACCTCAGGAGCCTGTTGGCCCCGCTCCCGCGGCTCGCGGTCATGGTGACGGGAGGGATCGAGGCGACGCCGGCGGCGGTGACGGCCTGGTTCGAGGCGGGCGCGGTCGCCGTGGGGCTCGGCTCCGACCTCCTCCCCCGGAAGCCGGCGACCGCGGCGCGCGCGGCCGAGATCACCGCCAGCTGCCGCGCCCTCATGGCCGCGGCGGCGGCGCGGCGGTCCCGCCCGTGAGCAAGCCGCTCGTCGTCACGTTCGGGGAGGCGCTCCTGCGCCTCTCGCCGCCCGTCGCCGAGCCGCTGCGCGGGGCCACCGCCCTCTCGCTCCACGTGGGCGGCGCCGAGGCCAACGTGGCGGTGGGTCTCGCGTCGCTGGGGCTGGCGGCGCGCTACTTCGGTCGCCTCCCCGCCAACGACCTGGGCGAGCGCGTTCTCGGCGAGCTGAGGCGTCACGGCGTCGATGTGAGCTACGTCGAGCGTGGGCCCGAGCGCATGGGTCTCTACTTCCTCGAGGAGGGCGTCGGCCCGCGGCCGGCCCGCGTCACCTACGACCGGGCGGGTTCGGCCTTCGCGCACGTCGGGGAGCAGGGAGCCGCCGTCGCGCTTGACGCCGGCCTCATGGGCGGGGCGAGCGCGTTCGTGACCTCGGGCATCACCATGGCGCTCGGCGCCGGACCGCGAGCCGCGGCGGCTCGGCTCTGGCGAGCGGCGGGGACCGCAGGGGCGACGCGCGTGTACGACGTGAACTTCCGTAGCCGTCTCTGCACGGCGGCGGAGGCCGTGGCGCACGCCGCGCCGCTCCTGGCCGACGCCGAGGTCGTCGTGGTGGCCGAACGGGACGCCCTGGCCCTGCACGGCGGGGTGCCGCAACTCCGTGCGGCCGCGCCGCGGGCGCTCGTGGTCGTGACGCGCGGGGCGGACGGCGCCACCGCCCACCTGCCGGCGGGCGACGTCGTCGAGCAGCCGGCGCTGGGCGTGGCCGAGGCGGGCCGGATCGGCCGAGGCGACGCCTTCCTGGCCGGCTTCCTGTTCGGTCACCTCGGCGGCCGGGGCGTGGCGGGTTCCCTGGCTCTCGGCGTGGCGAGCGCCAGCCTCAAGTCGACGTGGGCCGGCGACCTGCCGGACCTCCGCCTGGCGGACGTCGAGGCGCTGGCGGACGCCGCGGCGCGTGGCGGGCCGGGCACGGCCGTGCAGCGCTGAGCGCTGGGCGTCAGCGGGGCGCGCGGGCGTAGCGCGCCAAGACGGCGGGGTCGGGCTCGAAGCCCAGGCCCGGCGCCTCCGGCACGGCGAAAGCGCCGTCCGCTCCCGGAGTCCCCGGGTGCGCCAGCCACGCCGCCGGCGTCACGAAGTGGTACTCGAGCTCCCTCACGTCAGGCAACGCGGCCGCCAGCTGCAGGCTGGCGAAGAAGCCCGGCCCGAAGTAGGGGCAGTGCGGCTCGAGCGGCGTGCCGACCGCGCGCGCCGCCTCCGCGACAGCGAGGAACTCGGTGACGCCTCCCACCTTGGTCACGCTCGGCTGGGCGTAGTCGACGGCGCCGGCCGCCAGGGCGGCGCGGAACTGCTCGGCGGTGCACCAGTTCTCCCCCGCCGCGATCTTGAGGCCATTGCCGCGCAGCGCGCGGAGCGTGCCGTACGCCTCGGGCGGGAACACGGGCTCCTCGAGCCACGACACGCCCAGCTCGACGAGGCGCGGCGTGACCTCGGCGGCGTGGGCGGCGCTCCAGTTGCAGTTGACGTCGACCGCTATGGGCACGCCCTCCCCGACGGCGGCGCGGGCCGCCTCGATCTCCGGCAACGTCACCTCGTGCAGCTTCAGCCCCGTGAACCCGGCGGCGAGCGCGGCGGTGGCGGTGCGCGCCACCAGCTCGGCGTCGGCGTAGCGCACGAGGCTCGCGTAGAACGGCACCCGGCGGGCGGCGGCCGTGGGCGCGACAAGGCGGTGGAGCGGCAGCCCCGCCCGTTTCGCCGCGAGGTCCCATAGCGCCATGTCCACCGCCGAGAGCGCGAAGAGCGTGACGCCGTAGCGACCGAACAGGTGCAGGCGCCGCTGGGTGGCGAGGTTCCAGGCGGCCACGTCCGTGACGGTGGCGCCCTGCAGCACCGGCGCGATGAGGCGATCGACCAGCGCCTTCGTCGCGTCGACGGTGAAGTAGCCGAAACCCTCGCCCCAGCCGACGTTGCCGGCCTCGTCGGTGAGGCGCACCAGCAGTATCTCCAGGCTGTTCCAGGTCGTGGGCGTGATGCCCTCGCCCTTGCCGCCGTCGTCGAAGGGGATCTCGACGATCAGGGTCTCGACGCCCTCGATCCTCACGGGTGGCCGCCCGGCGGGGCCGCTGGCGGCGTGGCGGCAGCCGCGGCCGCCGGCGGGAGCGGGGCGACCGCGTACGCGCCGCCCACGAAGTCCGGGCCGCGCTCGGGGCCCATGGCGGCTCGACCGAGGAAGCCCGGCGCGAGGTTGTCCTCCGCGCGGTCGCGCGGCGCGTAGCCGAGCTCCAGGGCGCGGCGGTTGGCGAAGAGGGGCTCGGGGCAGGCGGACGTGCCGTAGACGATCTCGTAACCGGGCTCCGACCGCTCGAGGCCGATGGCGAAGAGCGCGGCGAGGTCGCGGGCGCTCGTCCACATGCGCAGGCTGCGCTCGTCGCCCACCTTGGGATCCGCGTTGCCTATCCGCACCACGAAGGTGGGGAGTCCGTGCCGCAGCGCGAACATGGCGCAGGCGGCCTCCCCGAACGCCTTGCTGAGGCCGTAGTAGGCGTCGGGCGCGACGACTTGGTCGTCGGCGCCGAACCCGGCGCGCGGCCAGGCGCCCAGCACGTGATGGCTGCTCGCGTAGACGAAGCTGCCGACCCCGGCGTGGGCCGCGGCCTCGAGCAGGTTGAGGGTGCCGCGGTAGTTGACGTCCAGCGATGCCTCGAACGTGAGCGTCAGACCGTGGACGCACGCGAGGTGCAAGACGGCGTCGACGCCGTCGACCAGCTCGCGCACGCGGCGCGGGTCGGCCAGGTCGCCGGCCAGGAACTCCTCGCGCGCGCCCGGCGGTTCCGCCGGCGCCACGAGGTCTGTAAGGCGGAGGTCGAAGTCGCGCCGCAAGTGCGGCCTGATGGCGCTGCCCACGCGTCCGGCCGCGCCGGTGATCAGGACCTTCATCTGGACTCCTCCCGGGCGGAGCGTCGGCCGGGTTGACACCCTCCGCGCTCGTCGGTATCCTCGCTCAACTCTGGTCATACCATAAGACCACAGCGAGGCTAGGACGCGGAGCCGGAGGGTCACGGCGAGGTGGCGAGCTTGCAGGAGACGACCGCAACCGAACGAACCGCCGAGCTCAAGCTCGAGCCGGCGAGCCGCGTCTCGCTGGCCGCGACCGTGGCGGACCAGCTGGCCGCGCGCATCCTCGACGACCACCTGTCCCAGGGCGACCGGCTGCCGTCGGAACGCGACCTCGCCACGCAGCTGCGCGTGAGCCGGCTCGTCGTGCGCGAGGCCTTGCGCACCCTCACGGAGCGCGGGCTCATCGAGGTGCGACCCGGGGTCGGCGCCTTCGTCGTGCCCATGCCGAGCGGCGCCGTCACCCGCCCGCTCGCCCTCTACCTCCAACGCAACAACGTGGCCCTCGCCCACCTCTTCCAGCTCAGGCACGCGCTCGAACCCGGCATCGCGGCGGCGGCGGCCGGCGCCGCCCAGCCCGCGGCCCTCGCGCACCTCGCCGCGAACCTGGACGCCACCGCCACCCTCGTTAACGAGCTCGAGGCCGGCGTGGCCGCGCACGACGAGTTCGCCTGGCTCGACCTGCAGTTCCACCAGCTGCTCGCCGAGGCGACCGGCAACCCGCTCTTCCAGCTCGTGCTCGACCCCCTCATCGACAGGCAACTCGAGGTGCGGCGCGAGGGCGCCCAGGTCCCCGGCGCGGCAAGGCGCGCCCACGATGGGCACGCCGCCGTCCTGCGCGCCGTGTCGGCCCGCGACGCGGCCGCCGCCGCCGCCGCCATGGACGAACACCTCACCACCGTCGAGGGGTGGCTCACCGACATCGAGAAGCGAGTGGCTGCTCGCCGCCTCGACGCGCCCAAGGAGGGCAACGGATGATGGACGAGAACAAGCGCGAACACATGATAGCGACCGTCAGGGGGTACTTCGACGCCTGCAACTCCGCCAGTCGCGAGCTGTTCGCGCGCTACCTGGCCGACGACTGCCGCCACTACTTCCCGCCCAAGGCCGGCGGGCCCTACCTCGGACGTAAGGCGATCGAGGACCTGTGGATCGGCTTCGTCAGGCGCCTCGACTCGCGCTGGACCATCGACCGCCTCGTGTGCGACGGCGAGCAGATCTGTGTCGAGTGGACGCACTTCAAGCCGCGCGCCGGCGAGTACATCCGCGGCTCCGAGTGGTACGAGTTCGACGAACACGGCAAGATCGACGCCATCTGGGCGCACTACGCGTCCTCGCGCGACGAGGACGCCAAGGCGAACGTGCTCGAGGGCTACGACTACCCCGCCAACGGCTACCCCGTGACGCCGCCCGTCCTGACGCCCGAGACCCAGGCGAGGCGCGACGCGGCCCTCGCCGCGGAGGCCGCTCGTGGCGCCTGACATCGCGCCTCTCGACCAGGCGACCGCAGACAAGTTGAGGCGGACGAGCACGGCCACCCTGGCCACGGTCCTCTACATCCACGGCTTCAAGTCGCGCGTCGTGCGGGGCGTGCACCGCCTCAACCCCGAGCGCGGGACGATGGTGGGGGTGGCCCGCACGCTCCGCTACGTGGCCGCCCGCGAGGACCTGGATTCGCTCGAGCTCTGGAAGCGCGACAGCAACCCGCAGCGCCGCATCGCCGACGAGATCCGCCCCGGCGAGGTCCTCGTCATCGAGGCCCGTGCGGACCAGTCGTGCGGCACGATGGGCGGGATGCTGGTGGCCAGGATGCAGGTGCGCGGCGCCGCCGGCATCGTGTCGGACGCGCCGTTCCGCGACGGGCCGTTCATCGCCGGGCTCGAGATGCCCGGGTACTCGAGCGGCATGAACGCCAACACCAACCTCATCGCGCACCACCCCGAGGAGCTCGACGTCACCGTCACGTGCGGCGGCGTGCACGTCAGGCCGGGCGACGTGGTGGTGGGCGACGCCGAAGGCGTGATCGTCATCCCGCGCCACCTCGCGGAGCAGGTCGCCGCCGAGGCACACGCGAAGGAGCGGGAGGAGGCCTTCATCGAGGGGCGCATCCTCGCCGGCGCCCCGGTGAAGGGCACGTACCCGATGGACCAGACCACGCGTGCCGCCTACGAGGCGCAGCAGGGCGGGTCGCGGGAGGGCTAGGCCGCCGGAGTCGACGGGCTCGCCGGGTCGATCTCAGTCCTCCGGCGCGTCGGCCGCGTCGGGCCCGACCGGCGCGAAGCGGAACATGGCGTAGTGCGCCTCGAGCAGCGTGGTGTCGTCGGTCTCGCGGAGGCGGCGCCACATGCGGCGCGCCATCTCCCTCAGCGTGGCCGCGTGCTCGGGGTCGGCCGCCAGGTTGCGCAGCTCGTGCGGGTCGGCGGCCAGGTCGTAGAGCTCGTCCTCGTCGAAACCGTTGAAGACGTACTTCCAGTCGCCGTGCCACACCACCCGCTGGGTGTAGCCGAGCCGCTGTCCGTGGAACTCGGCGAACGCCTCGCCCGCGCCCGCGGGCGCCTCGCCGCGCAGCCGAGCGCTCAGGTCGCCACCCTGGCACGGGTACTCCTCGCCGAGGAGGAGGCGCACGAGGGTGCGCGGCAGGTCGAGCAGGCTCACCGCCTCCTCGACCACCAGGCCGGCCTCGACCCCGGGGCCTCTCACGACCAGCGGCACCCGGTAGGCCTCCTCGAAGGCGGCCACGCCCTTGAACATGAGCCCGTGGGCTCCCAGGTAGTCGCCGTGATCGGACGTGAAGACCACGAGCGTGTCCTCGGCCTGACCCGTCTCCTCCAGCACGGCGAGCAGCCGGCCCACCTCGTCGTCGACCATGCTGCAGCGGGCGTAGTAGCAGGCGGTGGCGAGGGCCAGGTCCTCTTCGGATAGGTCCTCCCACGTGCGGCGGATGCGCCGGTAGACGGCCGGCCTGTCGGTCATGGGGTCGCGGAAGCTGGCCGGCGGCTCGAGCTGCGCCGGGTCGTACCGGTGGAAGACCTCGCGTGGCGCGACGAACGGGTCGTGCGGCGCCTCGGTGCTCACCACGAGCGCCCACGGCCTGTCCGGGTCCGCCGCCGCGCGCCGGACGAAGTCGATCCCCCGTTCGAACAGGGCGTGCTCCCGGGACGCGGAGGCGGGCTCGTCCGTGACCCCGGCCACGAGCAGGTCGCGGTACCCCTCGTCCTTCAGCACCAGCGAGGGTGAGAACACACCGGGGTGCTCCTGCACGCCCACCAGCTTCAGCTCGACCTCGTACTCCTGGAACCCGAACCGCTCCAGGGCGTCGCTCCGTTCCACGTGCCACTTGCCGAAGTAGGCGGTGGCGTAGCCGGCGCGGTTAAGCTCCCGCGACCAGAACGGCATGTCATCCCGCAGCTGCGCCAGCGGGGGCTTGACGGCGTGCGTCACGTCGGTCACCCCGTGGGAGTGAGGTAGGTAGCCGGTGAAGAGGCTGGCGCGCGTGGGCGAGCAGATGGGGTTGGGCGAGTAGCAGCGCGTGAAGCGGGCGCCCTGCGCCGCGAGGCCCTGCAGGTGCGGCGTCAGGCACGGACCGCCCGGCACCACGGTGTCGGCGCGCTGCTGGTCCGTGATGAGGAGAAGCAGGTTGGGGCGCCGCCCCTCGCTCACGGCCGCACCAGCGGCCGCGCCGCCAGACGCGCCAGGACCCGGCGGCTGCGGGCGGCCAACCAGGCGGCCTGCACCGCGAACGCCACGGAGAAAGCGACCATCCCCACGTACACGCCCGGCACGGTCCCGAGCGCGCCGCCGGCCAACAGGCCGAGAACGCCGACCGCCAGGAACAGGAGCACGGATTCCATTATCGCCCTCGTCTGCTCGCTGTACATGATGACCCCCTGGAACCAGCTCAGGAGCACGCGGACGCCGGGCAGGAGGGCGCCGCACCACAGGGCCGCCGCGGCGTGTCGCGTGTGCTGGGGCTGGTGGCCGGTGCCGGCGCCTAACCAGAGCCGCGTGCGGGGCGTGGCGGCCACCACGACCACGCGGGCCGTGGTGGCCGCCGCCGCCACGTAGGTCATGCGCCTGAGCACCCCGACGGCACCGGGACGCCTCACGAGGCTGATCACGACCTCCGTGTACGCCATCCCCGGGCTCTGCCACAGCATGAGGAAGCCCCAGACGACCGGCCAGACGGCGAGGGACTCGAGCGCGAGGGGCAGGCGCGCCAGCGCCACCGACACGAACGTCTGCACCAGCATGGTGAGGACCGTCATGAGGACGAGCGGCCAGACGAAGCTCGCGAAGCGCCGGAAGGTCATGGCCGAACCCACCGGCTGCCGCCTGAGGGGGCCGGCCAGGATCGGCACCACGCGCAGCTGCGTGTAGGCGGCCTCGGCCAGGACGCCCGTTACGACGGCCGCGCCGGCGGCCACCACGCCGGGCACCGCGCCCCATAGCGCCGCCGCCGCCAGCACGAGCGCCACGCACGTCAGGCGGATGACGGAGCCGAAGACGACCACCCGCGCGTCGCCGTAGCGGATCAGCACCCCCTGCTGGAAGCGCCTGAAGCCGGTGCCGAAGGCGTACGGCGCCATCAGCAGCAGTCCCAGCCGCGCCACGGCCGTCACACCATCGGGCGCGCCGATGCCGCGCATGACCAAGCCGTAGGCGGGTGTCGCCGCCAGAACGAGCTGCAACGTGGTGAGCGTCAGCAGCAGCCTCAGCGCGTACGACCGCAACCGCGCGTAGGCGGGCGCGTCGGACGCCAGGGCCGTGGCGGACGGTAGGAGCGTCTGGGCGGGAGCCTGGATGATGACCGACAGGGCGAACACGATGCCCCAGGCGGCCAGGTTGATCTCGGGGTCGGCCATGCGCGTCAGTCCGGCCGCCGTGATCACGAGTTCGGACGTCATGATGACCCAGCTGAGGGCCAGGGGCAGCCACGTGCCGATGACGGTGGCCGTCCGCAGGGGGTTCGACTCGTCGTACGGGTCCGAGGTCGTCGTCAACTACCGGTCAGGCCTGGGCGGCCGCTCAGCCTCCGACCACGTCGGCCATGTCCCAGCCGTTCTCCGCGCACACGACCCTGACGTGGGACTCCCAGGTCGGTTCGGCGCTCGGCCTGCCGCCGGGGAAGCAGTCGACGACGAGGTACCTGAGCGGCTCGCTGGAGACGCAGTGGACACGGTGGAGCGTGGCGGGCGGGATCCTCACCAGGTCGCCGGGCACCAGGTGCCCGGCGAACGCGGCGTCCGGGCCCACCTCGAGCCGGCCCTCGCCCGCCAGGACGTAGAACACCTGTTCCGTGTCGTCGTGCTTGTGGAGGGGCGGCGCCTCGCCAGGCTCCATGACGCTGATGAAGCTCTCGCTCGTCGTCGCCTCGGCGCGGTCCATGACGAGCAGGTTCGTGTGGGTCGGGAAGCGGTAGCGCTTCGGGTCGGTGGTCTTGAAGACGTAGTTCATGCCTGTGCGTCCGTCCTTCCGGCTCCTCGGTCCGGTCGCGCCTGTCCGGTCGCGCCGTCCGTGGCTGAGGTCCATGCCGTCAGTATCGCCCCGAGCTCGCCGACCTCGTGGGCGTGACCCATCCGACCGGCGAGGTTCGTGAGTTCTCCCGGATCGGCGCGGAGGTCGTAGAGCTCGTCGAGGTCACCCAGCTCGTCGTGCACGTACTTCCAGTCGCGGGTCCGGACCATCTTGCGGAAGCCCTCCGCCTCGCGCAGCTTCAGGCTGGCCCGCACCGCGTCGAGCCCGTGAGTGGTGCCCACGCGCTCCCCGAGGTCGTCGAGGTCGGCCAGCGTGAACGGCGGCCCACCCGCTCCGTACTCGGAGAAGACGACCTCCCGCGGCGCCGCGTCCGTGAGGGTGGGGAGCGGCCTCCCCTGCACCCCTGGCGGGGCCGCCAGGCCCTGGAGGGCGAGGAGGGTGGGGACCACGTCGACCAGGTTGGCCATGCCGTCGTCCACCACGCCGGCCGGGGCGTGGCCCGGCCAGGACACGATGAGGGGGACGCGCGTCAGGCAGTCGTAGAACGCTCCGCCCTTGCGGGCCATGCCGTGTTCGAGCGCGAAGTCGCCGTGGTCGGCGAGGAAGACGACGATGGTGTCTCCATCCAGGCCGGCGCCTTCGATGGCCGCCAGGATGCGACCGACACCGTCGTCGACGAACCGGATCATGGCGCGGTAGGTGGTGAGGAGCCGCCGGCGCTCCCGTTCCGGCGCGCTCGCGACGTCGAGCAGCCTCCGCAGCACCCGCGTCCGTTCCGGCGCGCCCGGCATGTCGGGCGGCTCGGTCTCCGGGAGCACGATCCCGTCGCGAGCGGCCGCCTCGAAGTAGGACCGCGGGGCCTCGTAGGGCGTGTGCGGGTCGGGGTACGAGACCCAGAGCGCGAACGGCCCGTCCGTGGCCGCTCGCGACTCGAGGTAGCGGACGGCCTGGCCCGTCACGAGCCCGGTCGAGTAGTCGTCCAGCGGGTGGTCCGTCACGGCGTAGGAGACGGCCGGTGCCTGGTGGGGCATGGCTCGCCGCGTCGCGTGAGCCGCCTCCACCGCGGCCGTCGGCCGGTACCACTCCATCCCGCGGGGCGGGCGATCCGGTGGGAGCCCCTCATGACCGATCTCGCACAGAACGTCGAAGAGGGCCAGGTCGGTGGGCTCCTCGAAGCAGTGGTTCTTGCCGATGAGGGCGGTCGCGTAGCCGGCCTCGCGCCACAGCCTGAAGGCGTGGGCGACGCCCTCCGGCATGGGCGTCTCGTTGAGGCGCGAGCCGTGCGAGCTCGGGTAGCGACCGCTCCAGAGCGACACGCGCGCCGGCACGCAGAGCGGGCTGGGCGTGAAGGCGTTGCGGTAGGTGACGCCGCGCTCCGCCAACCGCTCAAGGGCCGGAGTGGCGGTGCCCCCGGCGCCGTAGACGCTGCTGGCCGTCGCCTTCAGCTGATCGGCCATGATCACGACCACGTTGGGTGGCGCCCGGCCCGCTCGGCGGGGCGCGGGCGGCGCGGGCGGCGTCACCGGGGCGGCAGGTCGGCGGGGGCGGGGTGAACCGCGGGGCGCGCCGGCGCGGCGCCGGCGGGCTCGTGCCCCCTGGCGATGCCCGGCAGGTCGAGCTCCTCGGCGCGGTGACAGGCCACGAAGTGCCCGGGGCGCACCTCGCGCAGTTCCGGCGTCTCCGTGCGGCAGCGCTCGGTCGCGAACGGGCAGCGCGGGTGGAAGTAACAACCGCTGGGCGGGTTGGCGGGGTTGGCGACCTCGCCCTCCAAACGGATCATCTCGGCGCGCCGGCGCGGGTCGGCCTGCGGGACCGCGCCCATGAGCGCCGACGTGTACGGGTGGAGCGGCGCCACGAAGAGCGGCTCGGTGGGAGCGGTCTCCACGATCTTCCCCACGTACATGACCGCCACGCGGTGGCTGATGTGCTTGACGATGCTCAGGTCGTGCGCCACGAACAGGTAGGAGAGGCCGAGGCGCTCCTGGAGCTCGAGCAGCAGGTTGAGGATCTGCGCCTGCACCGAGACGTCCAGCGCCGACACGGCCTCGTCGGCCACCACGAGCTTCGGGTTGAGGGCCAGCGCCCGTGCTATCACGACCCGTTGCCGCTGCCCGCCGCTGAAGGCGTGCGGGTAGCGGTGCATGTACTCGGGCCTGAGACCCACGAGGCCGAGCAGCTCGGCCACCCGGTCCATGCGCTCCTGGCGGCTCCTCACCCCGTTGACGAGGAGCGGCTCCCCGATGATGTCGAAGAGGTTCTTGCGGGGGTTGAGCGACCCGAACGGGTCCTGGAAGATCATCTGCATGTCGCGCCAGAGGGGGCGCAGCTCGCGAGTCCTCAGGTGCGCGACGTCGATGACGTCGTCGTCGAGTCGGAAGAGGATCTCGCCGGCCGTGGGGTCCATGGCGCGCAGCACACAGCGCGAGGTGGTCGTCTTGCCGCAACCGCTCTCCCCCACCAGGCTGAGGATCTCGCCCGTGTCGACGTGCAGGCTGACGTCGTCCACCGCCTTGACGGCGCCCACCTTCCGCCCGAAGAAGCCGCCTTTGATCGGGAAGTGCTTCTTGAGGTGCCGCACCTCGAGCAGCCGCTCCGGCGGCAGCTCGCCGGCCACCGCGCGGCGCTCGGCAGCGTCACTCATCGGCGGCCCCCAGCGTGGCGACGCCGCGACCCCGGCGAGCGCGCCCGGCGCGGGCAGCGCCGGCCTCCTCGTCGGCGTACTCGCGGTGGTAGAGGAAACAGGCGACGGGCTGCTCCGAGTCGGCAGGGTGGAGCGCCGGCACGTGCACGTCGCAGACGCCCGGTATGGCGTCCGGGCAGCGCGGGTGGAACGGGCAGCCCGTGGGCTTGTGGAGCGGGTGGGGGATCGAACCCTCGATGGTGGGCAACTCGGTGCGAGCGGTGCTGTCCATGCTGGGCACGGAGCGGAGCAGCGCCTTCGTGTACGGGTGCTTGGGGGCGTGGAAGATGGCGTCGACCGGGCCGCGCTCCATGACCCTGCCCAAGTACATGACGACGACCCGGTCGGCGACCTGCGCGATGACGCCCAGGTCGTGGGTGATGAAGATGATGGCGGAGCCGTGCTCCTCCTGCAGGTCCCTGAGGAGCGAGAGCACCTGCGCCTGGGTGGTGACGTCGATGGCGGTGGTGGGCTCGTCGGCTACGAGCAGCTTGGGGCGGCACGAGAGCGCCATGGCGATGATGGCGCGCTGCCTGAGCCCGCCCGAGAGCTGCCAGGAGTAGGCGTCGACGCGCTCCTCGGGGCTCGGGACCCCGACCTCGCGCAGCCGCTCGATGGCCATGGCGCGCGCCTCGCGCTTCGACACCCGCTGGTGTAGCCGTATGGCCTCGATGATCTGCTCGCCGATGGTGTGGAGCGGGCTGAACGAGGCCATCGGTTCCTGGGGGATGAGGGCGATCTCGCCGCCGCGGATGTTGCGCATCCTGCGGCCGTCGGCACGCAGGGTGGTGAGGTCGATCTCGTCGACGGCGCCCGAGCGGCCCGCGGGGTCGGGGTGGTAGAGGATCTCGCCGCCCACGATGCGGCCCGGCTTGGCGACGAGCCTCAGGATGGACTTCATGGTGATGCTCTTGCCGCAGCCGCTCTCGCCGACGATGCCGAGCACCTCGCCGGACATGACGTCGAAGCTGACGCCGTCGACGGCGCGGACCGTGCCCTCGTCGAGCTCGAAGTAGGTCCTGAGCTCGCGCACTGAGAGCAGGGGTCGCTGGCCCCCCTCGCGCGGGCCGGCCGTGGCCGGCGCCGGAGCCGGGTGGGCCCGGTCGTCAGTGGCTGTAGGGGTCTGCGGCATCGCGTAAACCGTCTCCTAAGATGTTGAGCGCCAGCACGGTGATGATGACGAACAACCCCGGGAAGAGTAGCCAGGGAGCGTTGACGACGGACTGCAGGTTCTGCGCCTCCTGCAGCATCACGCCCCAGCTTATGGCCGGTGGGCGCATGCCGAGGCCGAGGAAGCTGAGGAAGGTCTCGTTCAGGATCATGAGGGGCACGGCCAGGGTGACGGCGGCGATGATGTGGCTCGCGAAGGAGGGCACCATGTGCGAGAAGATGATGCGGCTCTGGCTGGCGCCCATCAGGCGGGCGGCCGTGACGAAGTCCTCCTCGCGCAGGCTCAGGAAACGCCCGCGCACCTCGCGCGCCAGGCGGGTCCAGCCGAGCAACGCCAGGATGACGGTGATCGCGAAGTAGACCCACGTCACGGGCCACGTGCGGGGCAGGGCGGCCGACAGGGCGAGCCAGACGGGGATGGCGGGGATGGCCTGCAGGAGGTCGATGACGCGTTGGATGACGTTGTCGACGGCGCCCCCGAAGTAGCCCGACACGCCGCCAAGGATGATGCCCAAGATGGTGCTTATCGCCACGGCCACGAGGCCTATCGAGAGCGAGATGCGCGTGCCGTACATGAGGCGCGACCATTGGTCGCGGCCCAGGCGGTCGGTGCCGAGGACGTGGGCGGCCTCGGCGCGCTCGGCCGTCCCGAACCCGACGAGGTGCCGGTCGGCCGGGATGATGCCGAACAGCTTGTAGGCGTAGCCGCGCGCGAACAGCCTGACGGGGATGCGGGTCGACGTGTCGGCCGCCCACTCCATCTTGAGGGTCCGGGCGTTGCGCTGCCCCTCGACCTGGTAGACGAACGGCCACGTCAGGCGCCCCTCGTGGAACACGCGCACCGTCTGTGGCGGGATGTAGGCGCGCCGGGCGCTGGTGGCGTTCGGGTCGGCGGTGCTGAAGAACTCGGGCGTCAGCGCCATCAGGGCGACGAGCGCCACAACCCACAGGCAGACCACCCCGAGCTTGTGACGCGTGAAGCGCAACCAGGTGAGCTTCCAGGCGGGCGTGACGTAGACAGACGGCTCCTTGCCGGCGCGCTTGGCTGAGGCCACCGAGTCGGTCATGCGCTCTCCAGCTTGATGCGCGGGTCGAGGACGGCCAGGAGGATGTCGGAGACGAGCGCCCCCAGCACGGCCAGGAGGCAGAAGATCAAGATGATGGTGCCGGCGAGGTACATGTCCTGCCCGATGAGGGCGCGCAGGAGCAGCGGACCGATGGTCGGAAGGCTCATCACCACCGACACGACGAGGCCGCCCGACAGGAGCTGTGGGAAGTACCAGCCGAGCGTGCTCACCACCGGCGCGATGGCGACCCGCGTGGGGTACTTGAGCACGAGGCGCCACTCGGGGAGGCCCTTGGCGCGCGCCATCTCCGTGTACGGCTTGCTGAGCTCGTCGAGGAGGTTGGCGCGCACGACGCGCGCGATCTGCGCGGTGCCCGCCACGCCCAGGACGATCATGGGCAGCCACACGTGGGTGAGCAGGTCGCCCACCCTGGCCCACGACCACGGGGCGTCGATGAAGCCGGGCGAGAAGAGCCCCGTGACCGTGACCCCGAACTTGTCGAACGCCACCCACATGAGCACCAGCGCGAGCATGAAGTTGGGAGTGGCCAGGCCGATGTAGTTGAGGACGGTGAAGACGTAATCGAGGAGAGAGTACTGGCGCGTGGCCGAGAAGATCCCTATCGGGATGGCCACCGCCCAGGTGAACAAGAGAGAGAAGGTGGTCAGGACGAGCGTGAGGATGAGCCGCTCGCCGATGAGTTCGCTGTTGGGGCGACGCCACTCGAGGGAGACGCCGAGGTCGCCCCTCAGCAGGTTGCCCACCCAGCGGCCGTACTGCACGTACAGGGGCTGGTCGAGGCCGTAACGCGTCCTGAGGGCGTCGATCTCCGCCTGGTCGATGGAGGTGCCGCCCGCCGCGAGCTCGGCCACGTAGCTCGTGAGGAAGTCGCCCGGCGGCGCCTGGATGAGGGCGAAGGAGATGATCGAGAAGATGAGCAGCAGGAACGGCAGCAGCAGTAGGCGCTTGATTATGAACCAGTGCAAGTCTGGGTCTCCTAGCCTGTCGTCGCTCGCCGCCCTGGGGCTGGGTCTTCCCTTCGGCCCGCCCGTTGGGGCGGGCCGAAGGGCCCGTCGCGGGTCAGTTGCCCGCGGTCACTGCGCCTTGTAGAAGAACTGCTCGGGGCGCGCGTCGCCCGGGGTGCGGAGCGGCCAGTCGTTGGCCACGACGGGCGGCACGTTCATGAGCCTGTCGTTCACGACCACGACGCCCTGGACCATCGGCGTGAGGCCGACGGTGCCGAAGCCGTAGAGCTCGTCGACGGCGTGGCGGAAGAGTTCCTTCGCCAGCTCGATCTGCTGCTCGACCCCGACGGTCTTGGCCTCCTCGATGATGTCGACGATGCGGGCGATGCCGGGCGCCGGCTCCTTGCCCTGCGCGCCGTCGGTGGCGTACCAGCGCCGCGACTCGACCGCGAAGATGGTGGCGGGGTCGGAGCGGGGGTCGATCTTGGGGTTGCCCGTGAAGGGGAACGCGGTGGTGTCCTCGTTCCAGATCTCGACCTGGAGCTCGTTGGCGTCGCGCATCGTGAAGTGGGCGTTGCGCTCGCGGACCTGGACGTCGGTCGGCACACCCACGGCGGCCCAATCGGCCGCGACGAGCTGCGCCACGTCGGGCCACGGGCCGAAGGCCGGCACGACCGAGAGCTCGAGACGCAGCGGCTTGCCGCTGGGCAGCAGCCGGTTGCCGTTCGCGTCCTTCTTGAGCCCGATGCCGTCGAGGAGCTCGTTGGCGAGGGCCGGGTCGTACTCCGTGTACTTCTGCGCGTACTCGTCGCCCGGGTAGTAGGGGTGCCACGGCGCGGGCACGTTCTGGCGGATCTCGCCGAGGCCCAGGAACGCCGCCTCGCGGATCTCGTCGCGGTCTACGGCGTGGGAGAGCGCCACGCGGAAGTCGTGGTTGGCGAGGATGCTGCCGAGCTCGGGGTCGATCTCGTACTCCTGGTTGAACCAGACGGCGGCGTCGGAGCCGCCGAAGCTCGGCCAGGTGATGACGTGGTAGTTGGCGCGGTCGGCGTTCTCCATCAGGACCGGGTAGTTGGTCATCTGGATGTGGCGCGCCTGGAAGTCGAGCTCGCCGGCGACGGCCGCGAAGTTGAGGGCCTCCACGTCGGCGAAGAAGCGGAACTGCACCTCGTCGATGTAGGGGAGCTGGTTGCCGGCCGAGTCGACGCCGATGTAGTAAGGGTTGCGGCGCAGCGTGAACACCTGGTCGGAGACGGTCGAGTTGAAGGGGACCCAGGCGGCCATGGTGGGGCGCTGCGGGTTCTCGGTTGGCATGGCCCTCGTCATGAACAGGTCGACCCAGTTCGACAGGCCGGCCGCCTTGACCTTCTCGTCGAGCTCGGCGGCTGGGACGAAGTCGGGGTGGAACTGCTCGAGGTAGTGGCCGGGCAGGAAGGCCGCCAGCGTGCGGTCGCCGCCGTCGCGGAACGTCAGTTCCGTGAGGAAGAGGGTGTTCGGGAAGTCGAACGTGATGCGCACGGTGTCGTCGTCGAGGGCCTCGAGCTTGGCCGGCGTCCCGTCGCGGTTGGCGAACCAGCTCGGGACGCTCGGCGTGAGGTCCTTGTTGAGGATGACGCGCACGTACCAGAACGTCATGGCGCTGGCGTTGAAGGGCGCGCCGTCGGACCACTTGGCGCCCTTGCGCAGGTTCAGCGTCCAGCTATGGAAGTCGTCGGAGGCCTCCCACGACTCGACGAGGTGCGGCACGATCTCGGAGCCGTCGGAGCTGAAGCGCACGAGGCTGTCGTAGACGACGCGCACGTAGTTGTTCATGTCGGCCGGGCCGGTGAAGGCGCGACGCAGGACGCCGCCGTACGTGCCGATCTCGTCGACGGTCTTGACGACGAGCGGGTTCGTCGGGAGCCTGTCCGCCACGGGCGGGAGCTGCCCCTTGGCGACCAGGTCGGCCAGCATGGGCGCCTCGTGGTACTCCTGGGCGAACGCCATGCCCCCGAACGCGGCCACCAGGAGGAGTAGCGCGAGGCGCCTCCAGCCCGGGAACCTGCTGCGAGGCGTGAAGCTGTTGGTCATGTGGACTCCTTTCGGTTGCTGCCTAGCCTGCCACGCGGTGCGCGAACCCCACCCTCACGAGGGGCGCGATGCGCCCCGAGGATCGCCCTGGTTGCCGGCGTCTCGCCCACTGGAACCTCGTCGCCGGTTTGCGTTAGCGATAACGCGGATTGCTAGTGCTGGGAGGTTAGCACGCACCCCCGGGGCGGTCAAGACTGGCAGGACTCACGTCCTGGTGGGTCAAAGACTGCTCCACCGCGCGTCGGCGGGACCCATGACCACGTGGCCGAGGGTCGCCCCGGAGGGCCGCCCTCACGCGGCCGTGGTGCGGGCGCTCGACCCACCCTGCAGCAGCTCGACGAGGAGCATCAGGTTCCGGTTCAGGTGGTATGGGTCCTTCACCGGAAGGCCCACGACGCGGTCGAGGGGCGCGCCCAGCCTGTCACGGATCTGCACCCACTCTCCCACGCCCTCGTCGGGGTGCGGGAAGGTGGCGAACACGTAATCGAACGTCCGGTCGTGGACGGCGCGGAGCCGCGCGTCGCCCGTGAGGACGTGGCCCAGCAGCGCGCCGTAGAGGGTCTCCGAGTGGGGCCACCAGATCTTCGTGTCCCAGGTGGCGAGGATCAGCTCCTCGAACGCTCCCTCGGCGCGGCCGGTCGGGGGCCGCCCGTCGCCACCCACGTACCTGAAGATCCCGCCGTGCTGAGGGTCCCAACCGGCCTCGAAGGAGGCGAGCAACACGCGCGCCGCCTCCTCGACCGCCGCGTCGCGGCCGTGACGCGCGGCCTCCTCCATGACGAACCACATGGACTCGATGGCGTGGCCCGGCGTTACGTGACTGGTCAACAACCGACCGCTCGAGGCCGCGCCGGAAGCCGCCGCCGGGCAGATGACCTCCTGCACCAGCCCGTCGGGACGCACGAACTTGGTGAGCACGGCGTCCATGTGCGCGAGCGCGCTCGCGGCCAGCGCGTCCGAGCGCGGGTCGCCGCGCTGTCGCATGGCAAGTTCGAGCTCCTGCGCGACGTTCAGGAGGATCATCGGCTCCGCGTGAGCGCGACAGCCGGCCGGGAGGGGGTACGGCTCGCTCCGGGCGGTTCCCGCCGCGAGCCGCTCGCCCACACGCTCGTAGGTGGCAACGGCCTCGTCGAGGTAGTCCCACTGGCCCGTGGCGCGCGCCGTCTCGCTCAGGGCCAGCGCCACGAAGCAGTCCGCGAAGTAGCTGAGGTCGTGCCCCTTGCCCGGCATGAACTCGAGCTTCCGACCGTCCGCCGCGAGCAGGTAGGCGACCGCGCCGTCGGCGAGGAAGGCGTTGGCGCGCAGGAACTCGACCGTCTCCACGGCGCGCGCGGTCAGGTCGTCCGCGTCGCCCGTCAGCAGCCCGGCGCGCACGAGCCGTGCCGCGTGCGCCATCAACCACGCGAAGCGCCCCTGCGACCAGACGAACTTGTCGTCGCTGACGCGCGCTCCCGTGTAGTTGTCGATGCAGGTGAACACCCCGCCGTGCACGCGGTCACTGGGGGCGCCCAACCAGAAGGGCAACACGTCCCGTTCCAGGTGGCGACGGTAGAAGGCCCCGAGCTCACCCAGGTCGAGGCTGGCGGCCGGCGGCAGGTCGGTGATCGACTGGTTCATCGAGCGGCTCCTCGTGGTCGCGCGGCTGACCTCTGCGGCCATGCGGCGTCCACCGCGAGCCTAACCGGTCGGTGGGTCGGGACGTCCGTGCCGGGCCCGGCCGCCTGCACGCGCCGGGCCCTATCCCTCCTGCGGGGCTTCCGACCTGGCGACCCGGAACCCCATGTGGCCGGTGGCGCTGTCCGGCGTGTTGAAGGTGCGGGCCGCCACCCGGTAGCGGTTGCAGTAGGAGGCGTGGCAGAGGTAGGAGCCGCCCTTCACGACGCGGCCCGGCCCGTGGCGGGGTCCCTGCGGGTCCGTGAGCGCGCGCCCGTCCGGCCCGGCGCCGAACCAGTCGGCGCACCACTCCCACACGTTGCCCGCCACGTCGTACAGGCCGTAGCCGTTGGGCGGATAGGCGCCAACGGGCGACGTGCCCACCCAGCCGTCCTCTCCCGTGTTCCGCCCGGGGAACTCGCCCTGCCAGATGTTGCAGCGGTGCTCGCCGCCTGGTCGCAGCGCGTCGCCCCACGGGTAACGGCGCCCTTCGAGCCCGCCCCTGGCCGCGCGTTCCCACTCGGCCTCGGTGGGAAGCCGCACCCCCGCCCAGGCGCAGTAGGCGGAGGCGTCGTGCCAGGAGACGTGCACGACGGGGTGATCGAGACGGTCGTCCACGGCGCTGCCTGGCCCCTCCGGCCGACGCCAGGTGGCGCCATGAACCTGGCGCCACCAGGGGGCCGCCGGGACGGCCCTGAAGCCCCCGGGGTCGGCGAGGAAGGCCTGGAAGACGAACGACCAGCCGTAACGCTCCGCCTCCGTCACGTAACCGGTGGCGTCCGCGAACTCCGCGAAGTCGGCGTTCGTCACCGGGAAGCTGTCGATGGCGAACGCCTTCAGGCGCACCTCCCGCACGGGCCCCTCGCCGTCGGCCGGGAACCCCTCACCCTCCGCGCCCATCCGGAACGAGCCGGCCGGAACATGAACGAGGCGGTGCTCGTGGCGGCCCAGCCTCCTCACCCCAGCCAACGACGCGGGCGCGACGGCCGGCGCCGGGGCGCGTGCGGGCGCCGGGCTGCAGCAACCGAGGTTTGCCCTAGCCACCTTTCGCCTCCTCGTGCCTAGCCTAGGGCGACGCGCGGACCCGCTCGCGTGAACACTCAGAGCTCCTCGAGCGCCAAGCGCACGCCCAGCGCGCAGAAGACGGCGCCGACGGCCTTGCCCTGCCACCTAGACACCGCCGGGTTGCGCCGCAGGAAGCTGCCCAGCCTCCCGGCGGAGACGGCGAAGACCACGCAGCTGAAGAGGCCGAGCAGCACGAAGGTGATCCCCAAGACGGTGAGTTGCAGCGCGACCGACCCGCCGGCCTGGTTCACGAACTGCGGCAGGAAGGCCAGGAAGAACAGGGCGGTCTTCGGGTTGAGGAGCTCGGTCAACACGGCCTGCTTGTAGGCCGTCCCGGCGGAGACCGGCAGGGTCCGTCCCGCGGCCTGCCGGGCGGGAGCCTTCGCCACCATCGCCTGAACGCCGAGGAACACGAGGTAGCCCGCGCCCAGGTACTTGACGATGCCGAAGAGCGCGGCGGACGCCGCGACGATGGCCGAGACCCCGCCTATCGCCAGGAAGGTGTGGATCACGTCGCCCGTCGCGATCCCGACGCCGGTCGCGATGCCGACCCTCGCGCCCGAGGTCGTCGCCCGAGCGGCGACCAACAGCGTAGCGGGCCCGGGGATGAACACGAACCCCAGGACGATGGCCATGTAGGTGACGAGCGTCGTGCCGTCGATCATATGCCGGTCTCCCCGTCCATCCGAGTCTTGACATACCCGGGCCTCCACCCTATCCTCGTCCCCAGTCGAGCAGCTTGCGTTAGCGGTAACCTAACGTGTCGAACAGGGGGTCGCAGCGACGACTCACACCCACTCGCCCGAACCGCTTCAACGGGTACGGAGCGTCCCGGACGCTACCCGCGCGTTCCCCGGCGGTCCACGGCGAGCGAAAGGACGTCCGCATGCCAGGCGCACCCACACCGGTACGTGAACTCGAGGTCGATTCCCTACCGATCGGCGTGTACGACAGCACGGAGGCCATGGGATCGGCCGCCGCCCTCGCCGCCCGGCAGGTGCTCGCCGCCGCCATCGCGCAGCGCGGGGAGGCGAACGTCATCCTCGCCACCGGCAACTCGCAGCTGGCGTTCCTCCACGCGCTGCGCGAGCTGGACGGCATCGACTGGCGACGCGTGCGCGCCTTCCACATGGACGAGTACCTGGGGCTGCCCGACGGGCACCCCGCCAGCTTCCCGCGCTTCCTGCACGAGCACTTCGTCGATCACGTGCCGCTCGGCGAGTTCCACCCGGTGCCAGGCGACCAGGACGAGGCCGAGGAGAACTGCCGCGCGTACGAGGCGCTCCTGCGGGCCCACCCGGCCGACCTCGTGGCGCTGGGCTGGGGCGAGAACGGCCACCTCGCCTTCAACGACCCGCCCTACGCCCTCTTCCACGACCCGCGCTGGGTGAAGGTCATCGAGTTGGCCGAGGCCAGCCGCAAGCAGCAGGTGGGCGAGGGGCACTTCCCCGACCTCGCCAGCGTCCCGACGCACGCCATCACCCTGACGATCCCGGCGCTCCTCGCGGCCAAGCGGGTCCTCTGCATCGTGCCGGAGGCTCGCAAGGTGGCGGCCGTGCGCGCCTGCCTCTACGAACCGGTGGACGAGTCCAGGCCCGGCTCCATCCTCCGCACCGTGCACCACGCCCGCCTCTACCTGGATCCGGCCTCCGCGGCAGGTCTGCGGTGAAGGCGGACCTCTTCGACCTCACCGGGCGCGTGGCGCTCGTCACGGGCGCCACCGGCGTGCTGGGCGGCGAGATGGCGCGCGGGCTGGCGGCGCGCGGGGCGAAAGTGGCCGTCCTCGGGAGGAACGCCGAACGGGCGCGGGAGCTCGCCGAGCGCCTGGTTGCCGAGGGCCACGACGCCATCGCCACGCCCGCGGACGTCCTGCAGCGCGCGCAGCTCGAGGGGGCGCGAGACGCCATCCTCGCGCGGTTCGGTCGCCTCGACGTGCTCGTGAACGCGGCGGGCGGCAACATGCCGGGCGCCACGCTCCAGCCCGGCGCGAGCTTCTTCGAGCTGGCCGAGGCGCCCATGCGCGAGGTGGTCGACCTCAACTACATGGGCACGGTCCTACCTATCCAGGTGTTCGGCCCCGAGCTCGCGAAGGGCGGGCACGGTAGCATCGTCAACGTCTCCTCCATGGCGGCGCTGCGCGCCATAACGCGCGTGGTGGGCTACTCGTCGGCCAAGGCCGCGATAGACAACCTCACCCGCTGGTTGGCCATGGAGTTCGGGCGGCAGCACGGCGGAGCGTTGCGGGTGAACGCGCTGGCGCCCGGCTTCTTCATCGGCAACCAGAACCGCCGCCTCCTGCTCGAGGAGGACGGCTCTCTCACGCCGCGCGGTAGCACCATCATCGACCACACGCCCCTCGGGCGGTTCGGCGAACCCGAGGAGCTGGTGGGCACCCTGGTGTGGCTCTGCTCCGACGCCAGCCGCTTCGTGACGGGGGTCGTCGTTCCCGTCGACGGCGGCTTCGCGGTGACGAGCGGGGTGTGAGCCGCGCGTGACGGTCCGGCGGCCGACGGGGCGGTGAGCTGGGGCCGTGAAGCGCTCGCGCCGTGTCACCAACGCCGACGTGGCGCGCCGCGCCGGCGTGTCGACCATGACCGTGTCGCGGGTGGTGAACGACAACGGCCGCGTCAGCGAGGCCACGCGCCAGCGCGTCCGCCGCGCCATCGCCGAGTTGGGGTACCAGCCGAACCAGCTCGCGCGCTCCCTCACGCAGGGCCGGACCCGCACGATCGGGATCGTGGTGCCCGACATCACCAACCCGTTCTTCCCCGAGATCGTGCGGGGCGCAGAGGACGCCGCGTGGCAGGCGGGCTACACGGTGGCGCTCGCCAACGCCGTCGAGGACCCCGCGCGCGAACGCGCCGCCGTGCGCAACCTGGCGGGGCACCGGGTGGACGGCATCATCGTCTGCTCGCCGCGGCTCGCAGATCACGAGCTGGCCGAGCTGCTGGCGGCGCACTCGGCGGCCGTCCTGATAAACCGCCACGTCGCGGGCGCGCGCGCCGTGAGCCTGATGGTGGACGACCAGCACGGCGCCGACCTGGCGGTCAGGCACCTCGTGGCGGGGGGGCGGCGCCGGCTCCTCCACCTCGGCGGGCCGGAACGCTCCGCCAGCGCGCGCTACCGGCGGGCCGGCTTCGTCGCGGCCGTCAAGGCGGCCCGGCTGCCGCAGGACGGGAACCGTCTCCTCTCCTGCGAACCGACCGAGGAGGCGGGCTACGAGCTCTTGGCCCACTTGGTCGCCGCCGGGGCGCGAAGCCCCGGCGGCTTCGACGGCATCGTCGCGTACAACGACCTGAGCGCGCTGGGCGCGGTCCGGGCCCTCCAGGACGCCGGGCTGCGCGTGCCGGAGGACGTGGCGGTGGTGGGGTGCGACGACATCCGCCTCGCCAGCCTCGCCTCCCCCAGCCTCACGACCCTGCGCATCGAGAAGTACCGGATGGGACGCCTGGCGTGCGAGACGATATTCGAGCTGCAGCGCGGCGCCCACCCCGAGGACGTGACCTTCAGGCCGGAGCTGATCGTCAGGGAAAGCGCCCCGTGACGTGCCGCGGCCGACGGCGTGGCCACGCGGCTCGAACACGTGAGGGCGCCGCCCTCACCCGAGGAGTTGAGGATGACTGATCCGAGAGGCACCAACCGACCCGCGGTGGACGTGGCGGTCCGCGAGGGCACCGCCGCCATACTCGAGAGCGCGCGCGACCACGAGGGGCTCTTCGCCTGGGCGGAGGCGGACGGCGACGCCGAACGCGTGGTGGTCGCCGCCCCGGCCGCCGACCGGCGCCTGGTGGGGCTCGCCGGGGAGCGCCACGCCGCGGACGACCTGATCGTCATCCGGGCCGAACGCGACGCGACCACGCTCGCGGCGCTCAGGCGGCTGCTACCAAACCTGACGCCGCGCCCCCTCGGGCTCGCCACCAGCGCCGGCTTCGGCGACAGGCTCGGCCTCGCCACGCCGGGCCACGTCGACGCCCTGCGGGCGGCCGGGGCGACCTCGGTGGCGCCGATATTCGCCCAACAGTCGATGCGCGAGAACGCGCGCACCGGCAGGACCCCCCAGGAGGTCGTGGACGACGCGACCTGGGGAGCCTTCCTCGCCGGCTGGTCAGCCCCGGTCGGCGCCGACGCCGACCACCTGAAGTCGGAGGCCGACGTCGACCTCTGCCTGGCCGCCGGCTACAGCTTCTTCACCATCGACCCAGGCGCCCACGTCGACGCGGCCGCGGACGGCATGACGGGCTCGGCGCTCGAGAGCGCCTTCGCGGCGCTGCCATGGGCGGACCTCGACACCACCCCCGCCGACCTGCGGGCGCGCCTTGGCGGCGCCACGCTCGACACCGGCGACCGCGCAGTCTCGTTCGGACCGGGCGAGCTGGAGCGGGCCGCCGTCAAGTACGGTCGCGCCGTGGCGCACGTGGCCCGCCTCGCCGGCCACCTTAGGCGGAGCGCCACCTACCCGACCGAGCTCGAGGTGTCGGTCGACGAGACGCCGACGCCCACCTCCCTCGGGGAACACCTCTACTTCGCGACCGAGCTCAGGCGCCTGGGCGTCGAGTGGGTGTCGCTCGCCCCCCGCTTCGTTGGCGACTTCGAGAAGGGCGTCGAGTACCGCGGCGACCTCGCGGCCCTCGCCGACCACCTGCGGGGGCACGCGTCCATCGCGGCGCAGCTTGGACCCTACAAGCTGAGCCTCCACTCCGGCTCCGACAAGTTCTCGGTCTACGCCCCGGCGACACAGGCCACGGGCGGCCTGGTGCACCTGAAGACCGCCGGCACCAGCTACCTGGAGGCGCTACGGGTCATAGGCGCCCATGAACCCGAGCTGCTGCACCGCATCGCGCGCCTCGCCGCCGAACGCTTCGCGGAGGACGTGCAGAGCTATCACATCTCGGGTAGCCCGGCCGGCATGCCCGCCCTCGCGTCGTTGCCGGGCGCCGCCGTCGGCGCCCTCCTCGAGCAGACCGACGCCCGCCAGGTTCTGCACGTCACCTTCGGGTCGGCGCTGAGGACCTACGGAGCCGAGATCGGCGCCGCCCTCCGCCACCACCCGGCCGCGTACCGCGCGGCGCTGCGGCGCCACTTCGAACGGCACCTCGCCCCTCTCGTGACCTCCAGTGAGGTGACGGCATGACCGCCCCAGCCACGCCGTGGACGCTCGACCCCGACCGCTGCTTCGCGCCCGAACCCACCCAGCGGAGCCTGGCCCGGGAGCTGTACGAAGGGGTGGCCGGCCTGCCGCTGCTCTCGCCGCACGGGCACGTCTCCCCCGGCCTGTTGCTCGAGGACGCCCCCTTCGGCGACCCGGCGCAGACGTTCGTCGTCCCGGACCACTACCTGCTGCGCATGCTCCATAGCCAGGGCGTGCCCCTGGCCCGGCTCGGCGTGGCGCCCCTCGACGGCGCGCCGGTGGAGACGGACCCGCGGGCGATCTGGCGCGAGTTCGCGTCCCACTACCACCTGTTCGCCGGCACGCCGTCCGGGCTGTGGCTGAAGCAGGAGTTCACGGAACTCTTCGGTCTCGCCGAGCGACCCTCCGCCGCGACCGCCGACCGCACCTTCGACCACCTGAACGACAAGCTCGCCCAGCCCGCCTTCCGGCCCCGCGCCCTCTTCCGCCGGTTCGGGCTGGAGGTGCTGGCCACCACCGACGCCGCCACGGACGGCCTGAGCGAGCACGCCGCGCTGCAGGCCGCCGGCCTGCCAGTGGTGCCAACGTTCCGGCCGGACGCTGTCCTCGACCCGAGCCGCGACGACTTCCCGGCGGCACTCGACGCCCTCGAGGAGCGCAGCGGCGTGGCCGTCGACGGTTACGCCGGCTACGTCGAGGCCCTCGAGCAGCGCCGCGCCGCCTTCAAGGCCGCCGGGGCCACGGCGACGGATCACGCGGCCATCAGCGCGCACGTGGCCGAACTGCCGGGCGTCGAGGCGGTGTACGGGCGCGTGCGGGCGGGCACGGCGAGCGCCGACGAGCGCCGCGCCTTCGCCGCCCACATGCTGCTGCAGTCCGCGCGCATGAGCGCCGCCGACGGCCTCGTCATGCAGCTCCACGTCGGCTCCCTGCGCGACCACCACGCGCCGACGTTCGCCCGCTTCGGTCGCGACAAGGGCGCCGACATCCCCGTGGCCGCCACCTTCACGCGCGAGCTGAGGCCGCTACTCGACGAGCTAGGCGACCACCCCACGTTCCGCCTCGTCCTCTACACCGTCGACGAGACCCCCTACGCCCGCGAGCTGGCGCCGCTGGCCGGCTTCTACCCGAGCGTGCGCCTCGGGGCACCGTGGTGGTTCTTCGACTCGGTGCTGGGCATGGAACGCTACCTCGACGCCGTGACCGAGACGGCGGGGATCTACAACCTGGCGGGGTTCGTCGACGACACGCGCGCGTTCCCGTCGATACCGGCCCGCCACGACGTGTGGCGGCGCGTCACCTGCAACTGGCTGGCCGGGCGCGCCGTGCGCGGCCTCATCGACCGGGACGAGGCGCCCGCCCTGGCGCGCGCGCTGGCCTACGACCTCACGAAGGAGACCTACCGCCTGGGCGCGCCCTGACCGGGAGCGCGGTTCCGGCCGGCGGCCGACCAGCCCCCTAGACCCGCCCCGCGGGACTAACCGCGGACGCTCGCGCCTACCGACCGGCGCCCGCCGCCGCGAACGCGGCCGGCGCGGCCAACCCCCTGAAGTTCCAGTGCCCGTCCCGCCTGGGCGGCCAGATGACGGCGGTGGCGCGGCCCGCGATGGCGATGGCGTCCACCGGACCAAAGTAACGCGAGTCCTCGGACCCGCCGGCGGAGCGGTTGTCGCCCATGACGAAGTACTTGCCGTCGGGCACGACGAGGTCGAGCACCACGGGCGTCCCCTCCGGCGTGCCGGGGGGAACCTCTACGCCGCCCACCACGTTCCCGTAGAAGAGCTGGACCCGCGGGTCGTCGACGCTGACGCTGGCGGGGACGAAACCGCCCATCGGCAGCATCGGCACGCTGTTGCCCTTGGGTGTCGTCTCGAAGCCCATGACCAACGCCGCGACCTCCCCGCCCCGCACCACCACCAACGGGAAGTCGACGGGCGCGACGCGCACGGTGCCCGCGTCGGTGATGAAACCCTGGTCGATGGCGACGCCGTTCACGAAGACCTGGCCCCGCTCGATCCGCAGCCGGTCGCCCGGCACAGCCACCACGCGCTTGATGAAGAAGTTGCGCTTGCCCGTCTCCAGCGCGGTGGGGGCGTTGGCCGGCTCGCGCAGCACGACGACGGCGCCCCGCTGGTAGGGACCGAGCACGCCGGCCCGCCGCAACCAGGTGTCGTACTTGGGGATGAAGACGCGGTCACCCGTCAGGAGCGCCTGCAGCAGGTTGCCGCGCCCGTTGCCGCCGTCCAGGTTGGGCTCCATCGACGTGCCGACGACGCCGACGGTCGTGAAGAGGAAGGTGACGACGAGGAAGGCGATGACGAGCGCCTCGCCGTAGCCCCGCACCTCGCGCCAGACCCGCTGCCGGAGGGTGAGTGTCTGCGGGCGCGCCGCGCCCGCCGATCCGCCGGGGCGGAGGCGCGCCCGAGCGGTCTCGCGCGGGGAATCCGGCCGTTTCTGGTCTGATCTCGTCATGACGGCATAGCCTACCGCGAACGCGGGCGGCCCCGTACAATCGGTGCGAGGCGGGCGCCGCGGTGACATCGGCGAACCCCGGACCGCTCGCTCGCGAAAGGATCCACATGCTTCGTCGGCTCGCACCGCTCATCGCCCTCTCCACGCTGGCGCTAAGCCTCACCGCCACCGCCCAGCGACCCTTCATCGTCCCCAACTACTACGTGTCACAGCTCCCGGTCCTGACCCCGGGGGTCGCCGCCGCCGGCGAGCTGACCGAGGCCGACGGACAGAGCTACAAGGACGGCGCCCACCTCGATCTCTACCAGTTCGAGGGCGTTGTCGGCGCGTACGTCGAGCTGGAGCTGCGCAGCTACGACTTCGACACCTTCCTCAGCGTCTTCGACCCCGCCGGCAACCTGGTCGAGGCGAACGACGACGCGGACTACGACGGTGGCGACGCCAACCGCTCGTACGTCTCGCTCTACGTTGATCAGGAGGGCCGGTACACGGTCGTCGCCAGCGCGTACGCTCAGTACGGGCTCGGCGCCTACGAGCTGCGCCTCGACGTCCAGCCCAGCTTCTCGCTCGACGACGCGACCGTCGTGACCGTGCCGGGCGCGATCGACGGCGCCCTCGCCGCGACCGACCCCGTCGTCCCGGAAGGCTGGACCGGGCCGAGCAGGGCCTACCGCTTCACCCTCGAGTCGGAGGTGGCCCTCAAGATCGACGCCGCTTCCTCGGACTTCGACACCTACCTCTACCTGTTCGACGCGGCCGGGAGGCTCCTCGCCTCCAACGACGATCACGACTACAGCGAGGCGAGCGGCTACGCCACCGACTCGCAGATCTTCGCCGCCCTCGCACCCGGCGAGTACGTCGTGTACGTGAGCAGCTGGTCC